>DASYRO010000495.1:0-4275 GCA_036004385.1 Candidatus Acidiferrales bacterium | reverse complement strand
TGGAATTCTATGGATCAGCCCACTGTTCGATCTCATCATATTCGCAGGGGTCGGATTCCTTGCTGCGCTTCTCTTGCCGTTGGCACCTCCCCGCTGGAGGTTTCGAATCTGTGTGTTCTTGTTTGCCTTCTTCTTGTTCCTGGATTGGCTGTTTCTCATCGACCGAATTCGCGATTTGGGATCGCTCCTGCTGGCCGTGGGATTAGCCAGCATGATTGTGCGGTGGGCTGCGCCGCACGAGGAATCGTTCGTGCGAATTTCGCGGAAATGTCTGCCGGCGGCAGCGGCGATTGCTGTGCTGGTGTTTGCGGTGGTTGAGGGCGGCGCGCTCTGGAACGAACATTCGGAAGTAGCGCGTCTGGCTCCCGCCGCCGCAGGAGCGCCCAATGTGCTGGTCATTGTCGTTGATACTCTGCGGGCCGATCATCTTTCCAGTTATGGCTATCCACGTACCACCAGTCCACACATTGACGAGTTGGCAAGACAAGGGGTGCTGTTTGAGAGAACCTTTTCAAGCTCGTCGTGGACTCTTCCTTCCCACGCGTCCATGCTGACGGGGCGCTATCCTCACGACCACAAAGCAGACATGGTGCGGTTGGAAGGAGATCTTCCGACCATCGGACAAACGCTCGTCCAACGCGGCTACCGCACGGGGGCTTTCTCAGCGAATACCCTTTGGTTCAGCCAGGCTCGCGGATTCGGGCGTGGCTTTCAACATTTCGAGGACTATTTTTGCAGCATCAAAGACAGGGCCGCGCGCACGGTGTACGGCCGCACGACCTACAAATACCTACTTCAGCGGATGGGGTTCGAAGATATTCCCGCCCGGAAGCTGGCTGGCGATATCAATCGTGCCTTGCTTCGCTGGCTGGAACGCCAGCCGGCAAAACCTTTCTTTGCGTTTCTCAATTACATGGACACCCACGATCCCTACTTGCCGCCACAACCGTTTCGAGGCCGCTTCTCGAATCTGCCGAACCCGGGCGGCCGGATTAACGAGCTCGTAGGACGCAATCGCCCGAAGCTGACCCCTGAACAGTTGCAAAGTGAAATCGATGCGTACGACGGAGCGATTGCCTACGTCGATGATGAAATCGGGAAACTGATCGAGGAATTGAAAAAACGGAAATTGGCCGAGAATACCGTGGTGGTCATCACGTCGGATCACGGGGAGTCGTTTGGAGAGCATGGTCTGTTCACGCACCGGAACGCGCTCTACCGCAATCTGATTCATGTTCCGCTGGTTCTCCATTGGCCGGGACACATCCCGGCCGGCGTGCGGATCGGTACGCCTGTCTCCAACGTATATCTAGCGGCGACGCTGGCGGATATCACCGGAGGCAATTCACCGGGGGCGTTTCCCGGTATTTCCTTCGCCGAATTCTGGAAAAATGCGGAGACTCCGTCCGCGTCTCCACTGCCAATTTCCGAATTGAGCAAAATGCCGTTTCCGGGGATGAAACCCGCGCCCGCTTATTACGGCGCGATGCAATCCGCGGTGAGCCCGGCGTGGCATTACATTCACAGTGACGCGCTGGAAGCCGAGCTCTTCAGCTGGGATCAGGATCCGGAAGAAAAAAACAATTTAGCGAAAACACCCGAGGGGCAGAAGGCCATGGCCAGTCTCCTTGCGCGCGTCAAGGAGGAGCAGGCGCGCGCAGAAGCTGGGTCAAAATCTTCTCTGCATAACCGTGAAAACTGAAAGCTTGCTATGCGCTCGATTCGCGGCCGGCCCGGCTTGCCTCGGTCCGCGAGGTTGTGGCCAGCTCATAGCGAGACGAAAGATCCAATGAACACCTCTTCCGCTATCCGAATACATGACGGACTGACGATGCCCCTGCGCAGCCGAGATGTGTTCCTCATGGCTGCTTGGTTCGGAATGGTAACCGGATTGGTCGAAGGCGCCGCGCTGATGCTCTTCCAGCATCTCGGCTGGCTGAACTGGTTTACGTCCCAGATGCGCGTGTGGTGGGAGATTATATGGGTCAGCGCGTTTTTTGATCTGTTTCTTTTTCTGCTGGCGGGGATTGCGCTGACGGTAGTGGCGCGGTTCCTGCCTCGGGCGTGGGCTCTGCGTTTGTGCGCGTTTTCTCTCTCATTCTTGATGTTTCTGGATTGGCTTTTGATATCCGGGCGCATCCGCTACTCGGGCTGCCTGGTGTTGGCCGTGGGGTTGGCGACGGTGGCGACGAGATGGATTTACGGGCACGCTGGCTCCGCGTTGCGCATGTGGAGGAGGTCCTTTCCGGCGGTGGCCGCAGCCGTGGTGCTGGTGTTCGTCATCATGCAAGGCGGGGGATGGCTGGTAGAGAGAATCAGCGTCGCGCGGCTGCCGGCGCCGGCACCGGACGCGCCGAATATTCTCGTTATTGTGGTGGACACGCTGCGCGCGGATCATCTGTCAAGCTACGGCTATGCGCGGCAGACGAGTCCGCGGGTGGACAGGCTCGCGCAGCAGGGCGTGCTTTTCGAACAGGCCATCTCCACAACTTCATGGACGCTGCCTTCGCACGCCTCGCTCCTGACCGGGCGGTTCCCGTTCGAGCACGGCGCGGAAAACGAATCGTACGACGGGCGCTTTCCGACGATCGGCGAAGCCTTGCAGCAGCACGGGTACCGCACGGCGGCCTTTTCGGCGAACACGGTCTATTTTTCGCGGTCCAACGGGTTCGGCCGCGGCTTCAGCCGCTTTGAAGACTGTTTTCAAAACCTGACGGATATGCTGGTGCGCACGGTGTATGGCCGGCGCTTTTTCACCATCGTGATGAAACGGCGCAGCGAGGAGGATATCCGTGGGCGCAAGCTGGCTTACGACGTGGACCACGAATTTCTGCGCTGGCTGGGCCGGGCGTCGAACCGGCCGTTCTTCGCATTTCTCAACTACTTTGATGTGCACGACCCGTATTTTCCGCCGCCGCCGTTTCGCAGCCGGTTTTCCAAAGTGCCACGGCCGGGCGGGCGCATCAATTCCTACGTGTTCCGGCACGACCCGAAGCTGACTCCCGAACAGATGCAAGAAGAACTGGACGCGTACGACGGCGCGATTGCGTACGTTGACGATGCGGTGGGCAGGCTGCTGGATGAGCTAGACCGGCGAGGGTTGGCCGGCAACACCATCGTGGTGTTCACGTCCGACCACGGCGAAGCGTTCGGCGAACACGGACAGATGACGCACCGCAACGCGCTGTACCGCCCGCTGGTCCATGTGCCGCTGGTGATCCGCTGGCCGGGGAAAATTCCGGCAGCACTGCGTGTCGCAGGGCCGGTGACCAACGCGTGGCTGCCGGCGACGCTAATGGACCTGCTCGGCGCAAATCCATCTCCTTTCCCTACGCCCTCGCTCGCGCAGGCGTGGAAGGATCCCAGTATGCTGGGTGGGGACCATCTTCCATTTGCCGAGCTAAGAAAGTTTCCGTACAAAGGAATGGAAGACACGCGGGCCTATTACGGTGCCATGCAGAGCGCGGTGACCCGGCAGTGGCAGTACATCCGGCACGAATCGTTCGGCGAAGAACTGTACGACTGGGAAAAGGATCCGCAGGAGCTGCACAACCTGGCGAACACGCCGGAAGGACAGGCGGCTGCGCGAGAAATTGTTTCGCGGCTGGAGCGAATGAAAGTGCCGAAACTGAAGGTTCCCGCTACGAACGCGCAGGCTGCGCCACGGTGAGTTCCCAGCCTACACTTCAAACGACTTCACGCAGAGACAGGAAGAGCGCACGGAAAAAACCGTGAGAAACGCGAGTTAGGCATTGGCCCGCTGTTTGGCGTTGGAGGGCAGGATCCCTCTGTTGCGCAGCCATTCGGTAAAAATTCTCCAGAAGAAGCGTGTGCCGTGGCGAATCACGCGCGACTTCGCTTCGCCGCCGGCGCGGGCACGCTCGTGGCTGAGCACTTCCACCACGCGGTAACCCTTGCGCAGCGTGTTGGCGATGAGCTCGATTTCAATCTCAAACATGCTGCTCGTATAGTTGAAATCGTCGAAAACGTCGCGGCGAAACGCCTTGTATCCGTTCAACGCGTCGGATAGGTAGCGGCCCAGGAAGAGGCCGACGGCATACGTCAGGAAAACGTTCCCGAGCGCGCGAATCGGCGTGTACTCTTCGCTTCCGCCCACCACGCGCGACCCGATCACCAATCCCACTCCATCTTCCATCGCTTGCAGAAACCTCGGCAGCTCTTCGGCGCGGTGCGAATAATCCGCGTCCATCATGACGATGATGCTGCCGGTGGTGTTGGCAAAGCCCAAGCGCAGCGCGCGGCCCTTGCCCGAAG
>DASYRO010000494.1:0-2432 GCA_036004385.1 Candidatus Acidiferrales bacterium | reverse complement strand
GGCATGACGCTGTGGCACTGGCGGCTGGAGCGCGAAGTCGGCGAAGGCGACCAGCGCAGAAAAGAATCCGTCGCGGAAATGGCCGCGGGCAGCACCGTGGCCGGCCCGGTGGCCTTCCGCCTCTACGTCGGGCCAAAAGCGTTGGACGAATTGCGCGCGCAGAAGCCGCCGCTCACCGACCTGGTGCAGTTTGGCTGGTTCGGCTTTATCGCCGAGCCGCTCTTTTATTTTTTGCGCTGGATTCACAACTACGTGCCCAACTGGGGCTGGGCCATCATCCTCATGACCGTGGCCATCAACATGGCGCTCTTCCCGCTCAAGGTGAAGAGCTGGCGCTCCATGCAGAAGATGCAGCGGGTCATGCCGGAGATCAAGCAGATCCAGGACCGCTTCAAAAAATATTCCATGCGCGATCCGCGACGCCAGGAAATGAACGCGGAAGTAATGGCTGTGTACAAGCGCGAGGGCATCAACCCCATGGGTTCCTGCCTGCCCATGCTGTTGCAAATGCCCATCTGGATCGCGCTCTTTTCCATGCTTACCTCGGCCATCGAGCTGCGTCACGCGCCGTGGTTCGGCTGGATCCGCGACCTTTCCGCGCACGATCCCTGGTACATCCTGCCCGTGCTGATGACGCTGACTATGTATGCCAGCCAGAAAATGACGCCGGCCACCAGCGCCGATCCCGCGCAGCAAAAAATGATGAACATGATGCCACTGATTTTCGGCGTGCTCTTTTTCCGCACCTCCAGCGGCCTGACGCTGTACATCCTGAGCAGCACGCTGGTGGGCATCGCGCAGCAGTGGTATCTGAACAAAACGACGCCGCCCGACGTCGGCGCGGCCGCGAAGCAGAGTCCGAAAAAATCCGCCGCTCCCGTGAAGGATAAAGAGAAAGCCAAAGAGGCGTAAGCCTGTTCGACCGAATCATCCGGCACGATGATCCATGCAACACCGCTTCCTCAAAGACGGCAAACTCGACCGCGCACCGCTCATCGCCGAGCTGCGCAGCTTTCTGGATCTACTGCTCGCCCGCATGCGCCTCGATATGCAGTACGAAATCCGCGAGGTGGCGGCGGCCGAGGGCCCCGAAGCCGAGCACGCCGAGGTGCTCGTTGTTTTTCGCGGGCGCGACCAGGAATATCTTCTGCAACATCACGCCGAGCTGCTCACGGCCGTCGAATACCTCGCGCACCGCTGTTTGCACCTCGATCCGCAGTTCTACGACCACGTGCAATTCGATTGCGCGGACGTCCGCGCCACGCGGCTGGCCGAACTGCAGCTCAGCGCCAAGGTCGCCGCGCAGCGCGTGCTGGAAACGCGCCAGGAATTCCGCTTCAATCCCATGTCCGCCCGCGAGCGCCGCGTCATCCACCTCGCCGTCAAGGACGTGCCAGGTGTGCGCTCCGCCAGCGATGGCGCCGGCGACCACCGTCACGTCGTTCTCCGCCCGGCCTAACGCACTCCGCGCCGCCTAATCACCAATCACCAATCGCAAATCACCAATTTCTTTACAGCTCCACCACGTACCCCGCCTTCCCCAGGCTCACGCACTGCGTCTCGCCGATTTTTTCTGTTTTTCCCGCACATTCGTGGATGTGCCCGCAGAAGAGCCACGCAGGCTGCACGCGTTCGACCCACGCGCGCAGCGTCTGGCTGCCGGCGTGACGCCCGAGCATCACCCGGTCGAGCAGCGAGCCGTGCGGCGGAAAATGCACCACCAGATAGAGCGGAGAGAGGCCCTCGAAGGGCGCGAGCGCTTGTGCAATTTCTTCTTCGGTCATTTCTCCCGGCGTATTGAATGGCGTGGGATTGCTGTAGCCGAGTCCGGCCCACTGCGTCGTTTCGCCGCTGCGCTTTTCCAGCTCGCGCACCTGGCGGTGAAAATCAACGAAGCCGAACTGTTTGCAGAAGTCGGCGTTCTCCTGCGCCGTTTCGTGATTGCCGGGAATCACCCAGAGTTTTTCGCCCAGCGGCTGCAGCACTTCGCCGCAGCGCTCCAGCCCGCGGCCAAACGTGGAAAGGTCTCCCGCGGAAATGTACAAGTCCGCGGGAGCGGCCACCACGCGCTCCAGCGCGCGCGTGTCGCCGTGAATGTCTGAAAAAATCAGAATGCGCATGAGTTTCTCCCGGCGCGCAGCACGAGTTTCATTCCGCCCCTTTCGCCTTGGCACTCGCGGGAATCAGCCTTCCGGCGGCCGGCGCGGAGATTTCGCCCTGCTTCTGGAGGTATTCCATCATGATCGTGGACAAAAGTTTGCCGGCGTCGCTTTGCTTCGTGTGCAAAAATGTCTCATAGAGGTCCCCGCCCTGCGTCAGGAAGCTGTTGGTGGCAACACGATAGAGTTTTCCGTCTTCCATCGGGCTATTTCCAATCCGCAGCTCGATGAGCCGTTTGCCGCGGGGCCGCTCCAGGTCGTACGTCGCGCGCA
>DASYRO010000493.1:0-2765 GCA_036004385.1 Candidatus Acidiferrales bacterium | reverse complement strand
ACTCCGCCGCCGGGCACTTCGCCATAGAGATAGGACTGATTCTCGTGGCCGGCCGGGACGACCGCTTCGCCATGCCGCGCGCTTGAGTCCAGCAACACGATGCGCTCGTCAGAATAAATGGCCGTGTATTTACCTGCGGCGATTTCCAACGCGGAGGCGCGGCCGCCGGTGTAGTAGCTGCTCAGCATGCCGGTATCGATCAGGAAGACTTTGCCGTCAAACCGCGCCGCAATGCGCCCGCCCGCTTGCGGCGTGTGTCCTACGACGATCTGCGAGACGCCGAGTTTTTCCAGCACCTTGGCGATCTGCGTTTTGCCTTCTTCGTCGCTCCACGAAGCATAGCCGCGGAACCACAGTGGCCCCTGAGGGTTCACCATGAACCAGCCGTTGAAGCCGGTAAACTCCACCAGGTCGTCTAGCTGTCTTTTCTCGGATGCGACGTCGGCGGTCAGCCGCCCGGGGTTTTTCTTGCGGAATTGCAGTTCCGCCTGGACCGCTCCGAGCGTTTCAGCCAGATCGAAGTTCGGCAGGATGGTCTTCTGCCGGACGAAGACGCGCATCAGATGGTCAAATTGCGCCGCCTCCGATTGCACGCGCTTGACGATGTTGTCCGGAGTACGTGCGAGCTCGGCGACTTCGGGGCTGATCCCGCCATGCAAAAACAGCGTCGTGCCCACCTGCGCGACCGCCGGCCGCGCGCGCAGCCAGCGTCCGTAATTCCCGCTCGTGCTCATCGCCTCGCGCTGCTCGACGTAACCCAGCGGGTGCGCCGCCATCCACGTCGCTTCGTCTGATGTCCCGCCGTTCGCCGGCAGCACGCCGGCCTGCGTGCGCTCTCTCCGCCACGCGGCGTACGCGTCGTACGCGGCCTTGCGGCGTCGTTCCGAATTTCCATCCGCGAAGCTGGAATACATCGCTTCGGCGTAGCGCAGGTCGCCGATGATGTTCATGGCTTCGTGATTGCCCATTAGAACGATCACGCGGCCGCCACTTTTAGGCGCCTCCGCCTCCAGCTTCATGATCAGGTCCATCACTTGGCGGCACTTCGCCCCGCGGTCGAGCAGATCGCCGGTTTGCACCAGCGTGGCGTTCTTGCCCGACCAGTTCAGCTTGGAATCAATCAGGGCAGCCTGCTGAAGAATGGAGACAAGAGCGTCGTAGTCGCCGTGCACGTCGCCCACAGCAACCAGGCGCGCAGAAGATTGAGCCAGCGCCGGCGACACGAGCAGCGCAAGCGCCAGCGTCAGGACAACCAGCATCCTACGGGAACGGATCAAACGTCCGGTTAAGTTTGGCATGGTAGGCCTATTCTAGCGTTTTCTGGGCGCAATGCAAATCGTTCGAGACTTGTCCCGGGCTCTCGGGTTGGCCGCCCGCCGCAGGCCAGCGCTCACCGGGTTATGTAGCGCGGGGTTCCCGGCGGCTTGTGCCGGGACCCGGCAACCATGGAACAAATGGCAGTTCGTGGCCTGACGTAGTAAGGTTTCTTCGATGACTGCAAAGCCCAGCAACCACATCGGCTGGTTGTCATTCGGAGTCCGCCCCCGCGGACGAGGGATCTGCGGTAGAGGGTTTTTTCTGTCATCCCGAGTCCGCCGCAGCGGACGAGGGATCTGCTTGTGCTTTTTACTTTGCGCCGCGCTGTTTCTGCTCGCCGTAAGCGTCGCCGCGCAGGAAAAAATCACCTTCAAGCGCCTCACCGCGGCCATCCTGAAAATTGACGGAAAGCAAGTGAAGGTCTGGGACATCTATGAAGCCGAAAAGCACGGGCGTACGCTGCTGCTTCAGCTCGGGCGGCGGTACCTGTTGCTGGACATCAAGGAGCGCGAGATATTGGAAATCGATCCCAGCGCCATCGCCGGCAAAACAAAAGGCGACTTGATTGTCACGCGCGCGGCGCAAAGGGAGAAGTCCATCGCTAGCGACGAATGGTCCGTCCGCAATGTCGGACCCGCGCTGGCGATTAAAGTTTTTCTTACTGCCGAAGGCCGATTGCTCGAGCTCCAAGTGCCCCTGCGGACCGACGAGCGCCGCGTGTGGTGAAGCTGGCGCGGTTACGCAGCCACTCTTGGCTGCGCTCTCGAGAAACGCATAATGCGCGCAAGCAAAAGTGGTTGCGCTACCGCGAATCGGGATTGCAGAGCTTACAACGGCGTGGCCGGCGGATAATCGCCGCGTCGCGCGGAAAAATCGTGCCCAGCATCCAGTCCAGCGCCACCTGCACCTGCTTCTTGAATCCCACAAGCTTGTAGAGGTGTACTGCGTTCCAGAAGAGCCACGCAAAGAATCCGCTGAAACGCACTCCGCCCACGCTGACCACGGCGTAGTTCATGCCCAGCGAGACCAAGGTTCCCTGCGGCTGGTAGCGATAACTCTCCATCGCCTGCCCGCGCATGCTGGCAACGATGTTGAGCGCGGCGATGCGGCCGTGGTCAATGGCCACAGGCGCGACGCGCGGCGCATCCGGAGCGGTCACCGCTGCTCCGGAATCGCCAATGATAAAAACTTCGGGGTGTCCTTCAAGCTGCAAGTGTTCGTTGACGACGGCGCGGCCGATGCGATCGTGCCGTCCGGGCAGCGCCTCCACCAGCGGATGCGCGCGCACGCCCGAAGCCCATGCGATCGTTGCCGCGTGGATGGTCTCTTCACCGTTGATTTCCACGGCGCCTTCCGTACAACGCGTGATGCGCGCTTTGGTGCGAACCTGGATGCCTTCGCTGCGCAGACGCTTGTGCGCGTGCGCGGCAAGGCTGGCGTCAATGCCG
>DASYRO010000492.1:0-3966 GCA_036004385.1 Candidatus Acidiferrales bacterium | reverse complement strand
CGGGCGGAGCAGCGGCCGGAGGCGGAGCTTTGGGCGCCGCGGCAGGCGCGGCCGGTTTCGCAGCCGCAGGTGCAGGAGCAGAGGGCGCAGCGGACGGCGCGCCCGGCTTCGCAGCGGCAGGTGGAGCCGCCGGAACAGCAGGTTTCGCGGGCGGAGCCGCTGGACGCATGCGCGCGGCTTTGGCGGCGGCTTCCTTCGCTATTTTTTCGGCGGCCGCGGCGGCTTCGGCTTGCGCTTCCGCGTCCGCGATGACGTGGAAATGCTGGCGGACTTTAACGGCAACGGATTCGTCGATGGAGCTGGAATGGGTCTTTTTCTCAGTGACGCCGAGCGAGGAGAGCAGTTCGATAATGGCCTTGGATTTGACCTCGAGCTCGCGGGCCAGATCGTTAATGCGGACTTGATTGGGATGCACAGTCATACGCAGTCGAACTAGTCCTGCTCCTTGGCGGGCGCCTCAGCGGGCTCCTCGCCTTCCGCGGCGGGTTCTTGCGCCGCACTTTCGGAAATTTTTTCCTCTTCTACGGATTCTGCTGGAGCTTCCGGCTCCGGCGCGGTTTCCTCGGCAGGAGGTTCGGCGGCCGCAGCTTCCTCGGCCGGGGCTTCCGCGGCCGCTTCCTGCGGAGCTTCGCCCGCGCCTGACTCTTCGGCGGCGGATTCGGCAGGGGCCACAACTTCCTCGGCCGCGGCTTCCGTTGGCGCTTCCTGCGATGGTTCGCTCGCGGCGGACTCTGCCGCAGCGGCCTCGCGCGATTCGAGATTCTCGAAATACGAGGTCACTGCGAGACGAATCTTTTCCACCATTTTCTCGCCGATGCCGGGGATTTCCATCAACTGCTCCGGCGTCATTTCCGCGAGCTTCTCGATCTGCGTGACGCCGTGCGACTCCAGTTTCTCGATGGTCTTCGGACCGATGCCGGCCAGTTCCGAAAGCGGCGTGCCCGGCGCGGTGAGCGCGGCCATCTGCTCTTCGATTTCGCGGCGCTTTTCTTCCTCGCTCTTGATGTCGATGTTCCATCCCACCAGCTTGCTGGCCAGGCGGACGTTCTGCCCTTTCTTGCCGATGGCCAGGGAAAGCTGCGTATCCTCGACGATGACTTCCAGGCGTTTCCCTTCAGGGTCAACAATCTGCACGCGCGTGACTTTCGCCGGGCTGAGCGCCTTTTGCGCGAAGGCCACGGTCTCTTCGTTGTGAGGAATGATGTCGATTTTTTCTCCGCGCAGCTCACGGATGATGGACTGCACGCGCATGCCCTTCATGCCCACGCACGCGCCCACGGGGTCCACGTCCTTATCGCGGCTGGCGACGGCAATCTTGGTACGTTCGCCGGCCTCGCGGGCCACCGCGCGGATCTGCACCGTGCCGTCGTAAATTTCCGGCACTTCCATTTCAAACAGGCGCTGCACGAGCATGCCGTCGGCTCGCGAGACGATGACCTGCGGGCCTTTCGCGGCGCGCTCCACGGCGCGGATGACCACGCGCAAGCGGTCGCCGACATTGTAGGTTTCCAGGCGCGACTGTTCGCGCTTCGGCAGGCGCGCTTCCGTGCGCCCGAGGTCCACGATGAGGTCCGGGCCTTCCGTGCGCTTGACGATACAGTTGAGCATCTCGCCCACGCGACCGTTGTATTCGTTGAAAATGGTGTCGCGCTCGGCTTCGCGCACTTTCTGCATGATGACTTGCTTGGCGGTCTGCGCGGCAATGCGCCCAAGCACATCGGTAGGCTTGGAGTAGAGAACTTCTCCGCCCACTTCGACAGTGGGGTCCTGTTTGCGGGCTTCGCCCAGCGTGATTTCGCGTGTGGGGTCGGTGACTTCCTCGACCACCTGGCGGACGGCATACACGTCCACGTGGCCGGTATCCGGATTGAATTTGGAGCGGAGATCTTCTTCCGTTTTGTAATACTTGCGCGCGGCCACCACCATGGCATCTTCAATGGCGGCGACGATAATCTCCGGCTCGATATGCTTTTCCCGGCTGATCTGCTCGATCGTCTGCGACAACGGACTCGACATGTGACTTACCTCGCGAAGGGCGCAGCCCCGACGCTTCGGGGCGCCCCTCTTTGCTAAAACTCCACGACCAGATGAGCCTTGCGTATGGCCGCATACGGCAGGCCGATGCGGCGGCCCTGTACTTCGATCTGAACCGTGTCGCCGGAAATTCCGGCCAGACGGCCTTCAAAAAATTTCGAGTTCTCCACCGGCGTGTCGAGAGTAATCCGCGCCAGGCGGCCGACGAAGCGCTCATAGTCGGCCGGCTTCACCAGCTTGCGATCCAGGCCGGGCGAACTGACTTCCAGGATATAACCGGGACCGGGCACCAGGTCTTCGACGTCCAGAATCACGCTCAACTGCTTGGAGAGCGCTTCGCAATCGCTGTGGCTGACGCCTCCGGGCTTGTCAATATAGACGCGGAGGAAACGCTGCTTGCCCACCTTCCATTCGACGTCCACAACCTCCAGCGCTTCGGAGTGGGCGACCCGCTCGGCCGCCTCGCGAATTTTCTCGAGTTCCATTTCCGCACAACTTGTTGCTCACGGCCGCCACCAGTCGGTCGCCGCTCGCTGAGCCGCGGTCGCCGCATTTTCCAGGCCAACAAAAAAGTGGGCTCGCGCCCACTAGAAATTGCGACCGGCTTCAAGCAAAAGAGAGTATAGCGCCGGAGAAACGTAAAAGCAAGATAAACGGCGGAGTGGTCTCTGATGACCAGCGAGAGAGCCTCAAACGATTGCTGAATAAAGAAACGGGGCAGGCGGGAAGCCTGCCCCATTGAATGCAGTCAGCGTCATCGGGCGCAGCGTGCTGCGCCCCTACCGAGCGGCGCGAGAAGCCGCATGGATTACCGCTGCGGCGGTTTCTGCGTCGGCGGCGGCTGCTTGGTCGGAGGCTGCGGACGCGGCGTGCCGGGCTGCGCCGGAGTCGCGGAGCCTGCCCGCACCGGATACGCCTGGTCGTAGAGCCGGATGATGTCCTGCGTGATGTCCGTCTGCGGCATGGCGAAGATGACCACGCTCTCGTTGACGTCGCCGCGCAGAAGTAACGTGAAATTGTTCTCGCGCGCGTAGCGGGTCATCACTTCTTCCATCTTGCGGATGACGCGGTCGAAGACTTCGCTCTGTGCGGAATTGGCGTCTTCCTCGAATTCCTGCTGCTTGGCCTGCAGGCGGCGGGTAAGCTGGTCGCCCTGGCGCACGAGGCGCGCTTTTTCGTCATCGCTGAGCGTGCGTTCGCCGGCGCGCAGGCGGGTCTGTAGATCGTCAATCTGCTTGCGGAGACCTTCAAGCTCGGCGGTGCGCGGCGCAAACTGGGACTGCAGCTCGGCCATGGCCTGTTTGCCTTCGGCCGTATTGAAGACGGCCTGGCGCAGGTTCATCACGCCGATTTTCTGCGCAGACGCCGGGGCAGGTGCCGCGGAACTGGCGCTGCCCGCCTGGGCGTGGACTGGGGCGGCAAGCGCCGTCAAGAGGACGGCCGCAGCCAACACTGCTCGTTGTACGTTCATGCTCACTCCTTGAGAGAAAAATGCGCTGACTACAAACCGGCGATTATACGCGGCCCCCACCGCGCGGTCAATGCGAATCGGCGCGAACGCCGGACCCGTAGCGACGCCAAATGAACCGGCCCTGCGCATCGCTCTGCACACGCTGGAAGCCCGCGCTACCAAACGCTCCCGAGGCTCATACTCGGATGCGCAGTCCGGCAAGCCGGTTGGACAGCGCTCATCGCGGCAGCGGCAAGAGCAGGACGCGATTCCCGGTTTCGTCCAGTACGACGGCCAGGTTCGTCCGCGGATGAATCTCCACGGCAAAATGCGGCGACGCCGGAATTCCCAGCACCGCGCGGATGCTGCGGTCCAGATAATCCATCACCGAAATGGAATTGCTGCCGGCATTCACGGTGACCAGCGTACTGCTGTTGAAGTTCAAGGCCAGAGACGTGGGGTTGATGCCCGTGCGCACGCGC
>DASYRO010000491.1:0-7616 GCA_036004385.1 Candidatus Acidiferrales bacterium | reverse complement strand
ATTCTCGTCACTTTCGCGATTGAAAATGAATTTGCGCCGTGGCGTCGGATAAGAGATTTCCGCCGCGCCGCGATGACTCAGCCTTCGATCTACGAGGCACGCATAGGCTCGGCCGATGTCCGCGTAGTTTTGACGGGCATTGGCGCACAGCATGCGCGCCGGGCCTTTCAGGTTGCGCTGGCGGAGGGCGCGAGCGTGTGCATCTCCACCGGCCTCGCCGGCGCACTGCAGTTGCGCCATCGCATCGGGGACGTCGTTGTGGCCCGCGCCGTGCATTCGGCGGGCGCCGAGGCTCTTGTTAAGAGTGATACGAAGTTGCGCCGGGCCGCGACACTCTGTGGCGCGCGCGAGGTGAATGCGTTTCTTTCCGCGGATCGTGCCGTGCTCACTGCAAAAGAAAAAGGCCGGCTGGCGTTTTCCGCTGACGCCGTCGAAATGGAAAGCTACGCGATACTTTGCGAGGCACAAAGTCATCACATTCCGGCGGTGGCCGTGCGCGCCATCGGCGACACCGCGACGCAGGATCTGCCGCTCGATTTCAACCGCACAGTCGGAGCGAAAGGGCAAATCAGCATTCCGCGTGTGTTCGGGCAACTGGCGCGCAATCCGCGCCGCCTGCCGGGACTGGTCCGCTTGAGTCGCGATACACAAAGAGCCGCCACGAGCCTGGCCAGCTTTCTGGATTTGTTTGTGGAAGCTCTTGCCACAGGGCGCTTGAACGTAGGAGCGCATGAAATGGTGGCCGTGGGATGAGCCACGCTGTGCCACAACTCGCGTTTGCCACTAGCGCAGCCCGCCAACTCGGGCGAACGATGCACGCGGCCGTGTACCGCGGCAAGGGACGCGTGGTCGTCGAAGAAGTGCCGGTTCCCGAAATCTTTCCGGGTGAGGTTTTGCTTCGCGTGGCTGCCTGCGGCATCTGCGGCACGGACATCAAGAAAATCCAGCATGGATTTATTCAGCCGCCGCAGATTCTAGGTCACGAAATCGCCGGCACGGTAGTGGAAGTCGGCAGCGGCGTCACGCGCTGGAGGCCCGGCGACCGCGCCATCAGCTTCCACCATATTCCCTGCAGCGCGTGCTTCTACTGCGCGCAAAAACTTTTCTCGCAGTGTCCCACGTACAAGAAAGTAGGCGTGACCGCGGGCTTCAGCCCGAACGGCGGCGGCTTTGCCGAGTACGTGCGCATCCTGCCGTGGATTGTCGAGCGCGGCATGGTGGCCATTCCTTCCGGCGTCAGCTTCGAAGAAGCCACCTTTGTCGAGCCGGTGAACACCTGCTTGAAAGCGATTGAAAAAGCGCGTGTCGCCGCGGGCGAAACAGTCGTCGTCATCGGCCAGGGGCCCATCGGCCTGCTGTTGATGTTGCTGGCGCGCGACGCCGGCGCCACGGTCATCACCAGCGACCCGCTGGCTTCGCGCCGCGAGCGCAGCCTGCGTTACGGCGCCGCAGCAGCTTGCGACCCAGCGGGACAGTCGCTCGCCGAAGCCGTCCGCGCGCGCACTGAGGGCCGCGGTGCCGACGCAGTCCTGCTGGCCGTGCCCAGCCCGCAACTCGTCGCGGAGTCGCTGGCTCTTGCGCGGCCCGGCGGTCGTGTACTACTCTTTGCGCAAAATGATCCGCTGATGAAGATCGAATTTCCGGCAGCGGCGGTCGGTGTGGAGGAAAAAGAAATCCTGGGGAGCTACAGCGCATCGGTGGATTTGCAGGAGCAAGCCGCGCGCATTGTCTTCGAGCACCGGTTGCCGCTGGCCGAACTCATCTCTCACCGGTTTCCACTCGGCGAGATGGAACAGGCGCTGTCGCTGGCGGCCCGCCCGGCGGGCGATTCTCTTAAAGTGGTGATACTGCCTTGAGACGAACAGAACGCAATGGTCATATGACCGCGGCTGTGCTGTACGGCCGCGAAGACCTGAAAGTGGAAAGGGTGAGCGTCCCCGAATTCGGCGACGAGGACGTGCTCGTGCGCGTGAAGGTTGCGCTGACTGACGGCACGGACTTGAAGGTCTGGAAGCAGGGTTATCACGCGCGCATGATTCAGCCGCCCGCCGTCTTCGGCCACGAACTGGCCGGCGTGGTGGAGGCCATGGGGCGCAACGTCAATGGCGGAATGCGCGTGGGCATGCGCGTCGTGCCGTCGAATTCCGCGCCCTGCGGCGTGTGTCTCTTCTGCCGCAAGAACAACGAAAACCTTTGCGAAGACCTGCTCTTCAATAACGGCGCCTATGCAGAATACATTCGCATTCCATCCCGCATCGTCCGCCAGAACCTGCTGGAGATTCCCAGCCACGTGTCGTTTTTGGATGCCGCGCTGGTCGAACCGCTGGCCTGCGTGCTGCGTGGCATCGTCGAGACCGGCATCCAGCCGGGCGACACCACCGTGGTTCTTGGCTGCGGGCCCATCGGCCTGATGTTCGTGCGCATGCTTTCCCTCGAAGGCGTGCGCGTGGTGGCGCTGGCCAAGCGGCACAGCCAGGTCCGTGCCGCAGAGCGGCTCGGGGCCATCGCCGCGTTCGACGTCTCCAAGCTCGAAAACCCTATTCACAAGGTCCGCCAGCTCACCGAGCGCGGACTGGGCGCCGATGCGGTGATTGAAGCAGTGGGCTCACCCACCACGTGGGAATGGGCCATGGACATGGTGCGCCGTGGCGGGACGGTCAACTTGTTCGGCGGCTGCCCGCGCGACAGTCACGTGGAATTCGACCCCGCCGTTCTGCATTACTCCGAGATTACGATCAAGTCCACATTCCATCACACGCCGCGCTTCATCCGCGCCGCCCTCGACGCCGTGGCCCGCGGCTCCATCCGCGCCAGCGACTTTGTCACCGGCGAAGTCTCCTTGCGCGAACTGCCGCAGGTGTTCGAACATATGAAGCGCCGGAACGGGCAGTTGAAGACGGCGGTGATTCCGTAACGCGCCTCGCTTCCTCAGGGCGGTCGGCGGGTCGCCCGTTCATGAGCCCATGCAGCCACCTGTTGAACTCGAAATCGCCCGCCAACTGCCTCCTTCCGGCTGTTCCGCTGCTGACGCGCGGGAATACACGCGCTGGCTGGCCACCCATCACTACGAGAATTTCAATGTCGTTTCCTGGCTGCTTCCGCGCCGCCTGCACCAGCACTTCTACAACGTGTACGCGTACTGCCGCTGGGCCGACGATCTCGGCGACGAAGTCAGCAGCCCGGCGCGCGCGCTCGAACTCCTCGACTGGTGGGAATCCGAACTCCGCAAGATGTATGCTTGTCATCCTGAGTCCGCCGCAGCGGACGAAGGATCTGCATTTCATCCCGTTTTCATTGCCCTGAAGCCCACCATCGAAGAATGCCGCATCCCCATCGAGCCGTTCCTCGATCTGCTCACCGCGTTTCGACAGGACCAGACTGTGCACCGCTACGCCGATTGGGACGCGGTACTCGGCTACTGCCACTATTCCGCGAATCCGGTCGGTCGGCTGGTGCTGTATCTATGCGGCTACCGCGACGCCGAGCGCCAGGCGCTCTCCGACGCCACCTGCACCGCGCTGCAGCTTGCCAATTTCTGGCAGGACGTCGCCCGCGACCTGGAGAAGGACCGCATCTACATCCCGCTCGACGCGCTGGCTGCGCACGGCCTCTCCGAGGCTGATCTTTTCGCGCATCGTTTCGACGACCGCTACGTCGCGCTGATGAAGGATCTGATCGCCCGCACGCGCGCGCTTTTCGAGCAGGGACTTCCGCTCACCGAACGCGTGGCCCCTGAGCTACGCATTGACGTCGAATTGTTCACCCGCGGCGGCTTGGCCGTGCTCGATTCGATCGAGCGCATCGGCTACAACACGCTTGAGCATCGGCCCGCTTTGAGCCGCGCGGCACAGGCGCGTCTGCTGGGCCGCGCGCTTCTCTCCCGGCTCTTCGTGCCCCTGTTTTCCCGCAATGATGCCGAGTCTTCGGCGGCTGGCCGCAATGCCTGACGCCGCTCTTGCCCGCTCCTACGTCTATTGCCGCCGCATCACGCGCGCCGCTGCGCGCAATTTTTATTTCGCCATTTTTCTGCTGCCGCGGCCGAAGCGCGACGCTCTCTGCGCGCTGTACGCCTTCATGCGCCACGCCGATGATATTTCCGACACGCCGGGCGACGCCTCCGCCAAGCTCGCGCGCATGGCTGCCTGGCGCGCCACGCTGGACCGTGCGCTCGCCGGCGACTATTCCGGCAACCCGGTGCTGCCCGCGTTTCATGACGCAGTCAGGCGCTACTCGATTCCGCCACGCTACCTGCACGACCTCATCTCCGGCACGGAGATGGACCTGAGCATTGCGTCGTACGCCACCTTCGAGCTGCTGCGGAAGTATTGCTACCGCGTAGCCGGCACCGTCGGGCTGTGCTGCACGCACGTTTTCGGCTTCAGCGACCCGCGCGCGCTGGAGGTCGCTGAAAAACTGGGCATCGCGTTCCAGTTGACCAATATTCTTCGCGATGTCCGCGCCGACTACGAAATGGGCCGCGTCTATTTGCCCGAAGAAGATCTGCGCCAATTCGGCTGCCGCGCCGCGGATCTCGCCGGGCCGGTGACCCCGGCGATGCGTGAATTGCTGGCGTTCGAAGCGGCCCGCGCCTGGCAATTGTTCGACGAAGGCGGCGAGCTGTTGCGGCTGATTGACGAAGATAGCCGACCGGCCCTGTGGGCGCTTGCCCGCATTTACAGTGGCATCCTCGAAGAAATCGGGGCCCGTGGCTACGATGTGTTCGCCGCGGAAAAAGTACGTCTCTCGACCGCGTACAAAGTCTGGGTGATGCTGCGCGCGAGGCTCGGCTGGTGGAATTCCGAACATGGCTTCCAGGAGCGTGATCATCATCGGCGGGGGTCTCGCGGGACTCTCCTCGGCGGTCGCGCTGGCTGAGGCCGGCTGCCGCGTGCAGTTGTTGGAGAGCCGGCCGCACCTCGGCGGCCGCGCCACTTCGTATTGGCTGCAGGATGCCTCGGGCGAGCTTGGGGCGAGCGGCAGCCACGTGGACAACTGCCAGCACGTCACGCTGGGTTGCTGCACCAACCTCGACGATTTTTACCGGCGCGTCGGCGCAGCGGAAAAAATCCATTACTACAACCGGCTTTTTTTCGCAGATACCCGCGGGCGGCGCGGAGTCATCGAGGCTTCCGCGCTTCCGCCGCCCCTGCATCTCGCTCCCTCCTTCGCTCTATTTCCTTCGCTCAGTTGGGAAGACAAAAACGGAATCGCTCGGGCAATGTTGGCGATCGTGCGCAGCGCCGGGCGCACCACGGATGCCGAAGGCGTCTCCATCCTCGAATGGCTCCGCCGCCGACGGCAGACCGACGGTGCAATCAGGAATTTCTGGCAAGTCGTGCTGGTCAGCGCGCTGAACGAAGAACTCGCGCGCACGGACGCACACTACGCGATCGAAGTTTTCTGGAAGGGTTTTCTCTCCACGCGGCGAGGCTTCGAGGTGGGAATTCCCAGGGTGCCGCTCGCCGAGCTGTACGACGGCTGCCGCGACGCCATCATAAAGCGGGGAGGCGAAGTGCGCACGCGGGCCGCGGTCCGCGGAATTCGCGCAGACGGCGGCAGCGTCACATGCGTGCGGCTCGATGATGGGTCGGAGCTTGTAGCGGATTTCTACATCTCGGCGGTGCCTCACGATACGCTGCTGGAATTGCTGCCCGCCGAAATCGCCGCGCGCGAGACGCTGTTCGCCAATCTCGCAAATCTGAAAACTTCGCCCATCACCGGAGTGCATTTCTGGTTCGACCGCGTCGTGATGCAGGAGCCATTTCTGACGCTACTGGGCCGCACGACACAATGGATCTTCAATAAGTCACAACTTTTCCACGAGCACGCGCCGGGCGGTCCGGCTTGTCAGGAGGGAAGTCGAGGGACGGACGGTGGTCAATATTTGCAGCTCGTTATCAGCGCTTCATACGGGCTGCTTCCGCTTTCGCGCCAGCAGATCATCGACATTTGCCGAAACGAACTTCTGGAAGTTCTGCCGGCGGCGCGCGAGGCGCGGCTGGTGAAGGCCACAGTGATCAAAGAAGCGCATGCCACATTCTCGCCGCAGCCGGGTTGCGACCGCTGGCGGCCGGGGCAGAGCACTCCGTTGCCCAACTTTTTCTTGGCGGGCGACTGGACCGCGACGGGCTGGCCCGCAACGATGGAAGGCGCCGTGCGCAGTGGCTATCTTGCCGCGGAAGCGCTGCTGGCGGCGTGCGGCGCTGCACAAAACTTTCTTCAGCCGGACTTGCCCGCCGAAGGTCTGGCGCGCTTTCTCTCCCGCGCGTAGATTTTCCTTTTCATCGTCGTCCAGAGAGAAGCGAAGGATCGACGAGCGTGGCGGAGGAATTACGTCGCAGGGCGCTGCAAGAATTCTTTCCACTCGCGCAGGTTCGCGCCGCCCAGCAGGAATAGAGCGCCGAAGTACACGCCTACACTGAGCGCGGCGCGAACAATCCCGAAAATTGGTTGCGCGAGCCATAGGAAAGCTGCCATTGCGGCTCCCGCCAGTACGGGCCGCCACAAATACGCAAACAGATTCACGCGAGTAACGTAATGGTTCGTCCGGTTAGTCACCAGTGTGACCCAAACGATTTCGGAAACCAGCGTGGCGATGGCCGCGCCAATCATCCCGTAAATTGGAATCAGCGCGAAGTTCAACACGATGTTTGTGCCGGCAGACACCATGGCGCAGCGCAAGTCCACGCCTGTCTGTTTGGCGGCGTTCAGCGCCTGATCCAGTGTGCCGCGCAGAATCACCAGCACGACCGACCACACTAGAATGCGCAGCACCGGCACCGATGGCGCGTAAGCTTGTCCGAATAGCAGCAGGATGATAGGCCCCGCGAGCATCGCTCCACCAACACCGAGGGGAATCCCGAGGCTGGTTGCCAGGCGCAACGACCGGCTCACAATGGTGCGAAATTCGTCCTTGTTTTCGGTGAAAGCGATGGATAGCGCTGGAAAGAGTCCGATGAAATAGGTCATGGGCATGGCCAGCGCCACAGTTACCGGCCGGTACGCTGCGCTGTACCAGCCCACCGTGGTCGCACCGACGAGGAAGCCGAGCAGCACAGCGTCGAAGTTGTAGTTAATGACTTGCAGCGTCTCCAGCACGCCCATCGTCAACCCGGGGCGAAGAATGACGCGAGCTTCACGCAGCGTGAGCGGCAAGCGAAGGCTTCCGTGCTCCTTGGCAAACGCCCAGGCAAAATACGCCGCGAGCGCCACGTCGCTCGCCAGTCGCAACAGCGGCACGAGCAGGAGTTGCGCGGGACTGCGCACCAGCGCGAAGACACTCACCGCGAAAACGACCTGGGCGACAACAAGCCCCGCCGCGACGCGCGTCATCTTCTGCTGGCCCAGGAACACCCATTTCAGGTTCAGCGCCTGCGCAAAGAGGCATAGCCCGAAGAGCAATAGCACCAAACGGAGCGGCGGCACGTCGGGTACGAGGCGAAGGACGAGGACTAAAACGCTGTAGATGGCCGTCGCCAGCAGGAAGCGCAGCGGTACCACGCGCCCGGAAAGGCCGCGTACGTCGCCCGTCTGCGCCACTTCGCGGATGGACCATTTTTCCAGTCCGGCATCGGCGAGCAGCAGAAAGTACGCGAGCAACGACGCGGCAAATTCCA
>DASYRO010000490.1:0-2283 GCA_036004385.1 Candidatus Acidiferrales bacterium | reverse complement strand
TCGCGCGCCGCAAACGAATGGAATCCTGAAGTCGTGTTTCCACACGTGATTTTCTTCGTCGGCAGGAGTGAGCACTTCGCTTTCGTCGATGAAGTCCACTTCAAGTGCCTGCAGAACCGCCGCTTCCGCGAAGTGCCCGATGCGGACCTTGGCCATCACGGGAATCGTGACCGTTTGCATGATCTCGCGGATAACCTTGATCGACGCCATGCGAGCGACACCGCCTTCCTTGCGAATGTCAGAAGGAACGCGCTCGAGGGCCATGACGGCGCAGGCTCCGGCCTTTTCTGCGATCTTGGCCTGCTCGGCGTTGGTGACGTCCATGATGACGCCGCCCTTGAGCATCTCCGCCAGACCGACTTTTACGCGCCACTGATTTTCCTGCATGAATGACATGGTGAGCTCCTAAGCTACGTACTGGAATTTTGCTGGCGCAGCGTGCTCGCCCCTACGATCCACCGCCAAGGCGGACACGCAGGTCCGCCCCTACAAATCCGTCAGATGAAAGCCACGCGGGCGCCGGCGACCTGGCGCGCGCCGCGCTGCCTCTTGCGCATCTCCGAACGCAGAATTTCCCCGAGCTGCGCCACGCCGCGGGCGATTTTGCGCTCGTCGAGGCTGGCGAAGCCGAGCCGCAGCGTGTTGGGAACGGGATTCTGAAAATAAAAATAACGGCCGGGCGCGAAGAGAATGCCTTCGGCGCGCGTGTGAATCAGCAGCTCGCTGGCGTCGAAGCCCGGCGGCAGCGTCACCCACAGGCACATGCCGCCTTCGGGACGCGTCCACGTGGTGCCGGCGGGCATGTGCTCTTCCAGCGCGGCTTCCATGATGGCCAGGCGCGCGCCGTACACTTTTTTCATTTTCACGATGTGCCGCGTCAAATGCCCGCGGCGGCAGAATTCCGCCAGCGCGGCTTGCGCGAGTTGGTCGGTGTGCAGGTCGGTGGCCTGCTTCACAAGGCGCAGGCGCTCGATCACGCTTTCCGGAGCGACGCACCAGCCGACGCGCAAGCCGGGAAACGCCACCTTGGAAAAGCTGTCAATCTGAATGACCACACCGCTGCGGTCCAGCGCGCGCAGCGAAGAAATTTCCTCGCCGCGCAGGCGCAGGCGCGCATAGATGTGATCTTCGACGACGGGAACATGGTGCTTGGCGGCGATGTCCAGCACGCGGCGGCGCTCGGCGGCAGGAAGCGTGGTGCCCGTGGGGTTCTGAAAATCGGGCGTGAGCAGAATCATCTTCACGCGGTTCTGCACGAGTGCGGCTTCCAGCGCTTCGACGTCCACGCCGGCGTAGCCGTGACGCCGCGCGTCCGTGTGTACCGGCACTCCGAGACAATGCACGCGCGCTCCGGCAAAAATGGCGATGGCCCCGGGATACGTCGGGTTTTCCATGATGACCGCGTCGCCCGGGCGCAGAAATGCTTTGCAAAGCAGATCCAGCGACTGCTGGCAGCCGCCGGTGACGAGAAGCTGCGCGTCGCGCACAGGAATGCCGTCAGCGCGGAGGATTTCACAGAGCACTTCCTTGAGCGGCGCGTAACCATCGGACGCACCAAGCTGGAGAATTTTTCCGCCCTCGCGGTGCAGCGCGGCATTGCAACAACTCTTGAACTCCTCAACGGGGAAAAACTCCTCGGCGGGCTTGGCCGTAGCGAAGGAAACGGCCCGGCCGGGCACGTCCGGAAGAAGACGGCTCAGCGCTTCTTCGCCGCGCTCGTCGGCGAAGAGCGATTCCCAGCGCACACCGCCGTTACGCACGGCCGGCGGCGCGGTCATCGTGGCCACGATCTTGGAATTGGCAAGAATGAACGTGCCGCGGCCGACGTGACCCTGAATCAATCCTTCCGATTCCAGTTCCGCGTAGGCGTTGGCGACGGTAGTGCGGTGCACGCCGAGTTGCACCGCCAGCTCGCGGCTGGCGGGAATGCGGTCGCCGGCGCGCAGTTCACCGGTATGCACGAGCGCGCGCATCTGGTCGCGGATCTGGATGTACAGCGGCACATGGCTTTCGGGTTGTAGTTGCAGTGGAAGCATTGGCCTTTTCCTGTGGGCCAATGTACACCAGAAATGACTCTTGTAAAGAGCCATTTTGACTTTTCGCAGAATCGGCGGAAACGCGGCAGTATTGGCCGGGCTGAAGCCCGGCGCTACACGTGCATTGGAAAAAGAAGATCCTTCGCTTCGCTCAGGATGACAGCCAAGAAAGGACCGTCAGGGATTGGCACCCCAGGAGACCTGCCGAAGGCGGAAGCGTTGGATTTTGCCCGTGGCCGTCTTAGGC
>DASYRO010000489.1:0-3707 GCA_036004385.1 Candidatus Acidiferrales bacterium | reverse complement strand
GTTGTCGGTGATGCGCAGCGTCTTGACGTTGCGCAGCGGGCCCATGGTCCAGCCGGTGTCGTCGTACGGGCGCGGGTCGGCGGTGGAGTAATACTGCGTGTCCAGCAGCATATCCACCATGCGCGAATAAGGCTGGTCCATGCGCATGACGTAGGAGCCGGCGGGAATTTTGATGGACGCGGGTTTGGCATCGGGAGACGGATTCTTCGCCCCGCCTTCCGCGGGATTCGGAGTGACGGGCGCGCCCTCGGCACGAGCGGGCGCAGCTTGCGGCGCCCCTACATCACCTGCCGGTGGTGCGCTGGCGCCCCGGCCGGAAGGGCCGCGTTCGGTAGAATCAGGACGAGGGGCGGGCGGGGGGTCTTTCACTTCGATTTCCTGCGAGAGCGTTTGCACTTCGGCGCCCTGCTGTTGCATCAGGCGCGCGAGTCCCGCGGCGAGCTGCGGCCGCTTGCCGTCATTGGGAATTACCCATGCGGCGGGGCCTTCCGTGGCGGCTTTAGCTACGCTGCGTTTGGATTTCAGGTAAAAATTTTCGAGGAATTCTTTGCCTCGGTCGGCGGTGTATTGCAGCGCGAAGAGCAGCGCGGACTGCTGCATATTCACGTTGTTGCGGATGGACCAGCGCACGCGGCTCATCGGTGGATTGGGACGGAACCAGGTGCGCGCGGTATTTCCTGCGCCGAGCGTGCGCATGCGCGTGTCCGCGCCGCCGTTGCCGAAGGTTTCGTAGAAGCGGCCGATCGAATTGTGCCCGTTGGCCACGTAGAACATGTAGTTGGCGGCCCAGCCGTCGTAGAAGCCGTGCGTCCACACGCCGGGGACGCCGCGCTGCGTCATGTGCTCGATTTCCCAATAAGCCATTTTTTGCCACTCGCTGATGACGATGGGGTCGAGCCACGCGTTGTAAGGGCCGGTGCCCGTGGAGGTGTAAAGATAGGGCACGGATTCGTGCAGGTCGTGCAGCACCTGCGGGTGCCAGTCCAGAAAATTCTTCATCATCACTTTGGAAAGTTCGAGGGCCTGGGCCATGGAGTCGCGATTGTTGTCGTGGGCGACATACTTGCCCCAATAAATGAGGCCCGGCGCGGGCTTATCCGGATTCGCCTTGCGATAGTTGTAGGTGTCCACCATGCGGTCGCGGCCGTCCACTTCGACGACGGGCGTGATCAGGAAGATGACGTTCTTGCGGATGTTCTGGATGAACGGCGAATCCTCCACGGCCAGCCGATAGGCCAGCTCCATCAACATTTCCGGCGAGCCGGTCTCCGGCGAATGAATCGAACCGGAAGCCCAGTAGATGGGCTTGCCTTCGGCGATGAGTTGCGCAGCTTCGGCGTCGGAAATTTTGCGAGGGTCGGCGAGCCTGGCGGTGATCTGCTTGAATTTGTCGAGCTGCGTCATGTTGGATTCGTCGGTCACGGCGACCAGCAGGAATTCGCGGCCCTCTTCGGATTTGCCCGCGGTCCATACTTTGACGCGCGGCGAGGCTTTGGCCAGCTCGCGGTAGTAACGGTAAATGTCCTTCGTGTAAGTGAGCTTGCCTTCGGTGCCTACGGCGTAACCGAGAACTTTTTTGGGCGAAGGCACGGTGGCCGAGGCGGGCAGATGGTCCACCAGCTCCGTGCTGAAATATTTTTCCGTCGTGTACTTCTGGATGTCGGCGGTGTAATCGGCATCGTTCTGCTGCGGCGCAGGGGCAGCGGATTTTTTCGACTGCGCCAGGCCGGGCGCATTGCCGGCGCACAAAACGAGCCCGACGAAAAGTGACACGGCTGCAAGCTGACGAAAGAGCATTCGAGGGTTCATTGACGGTCTCCTTACAAGATGAATGCGGGACTGCGGAATCATTGAGGTCCTCAGGGGCTAAAGCCCGTGATTCACAAGGCGCGATCATCGGCACGGCTGAAGCCGTGCCCTGACGAAGAAGCGGGAATCACGTGCCGGATGGTACGCAACGTAAGGGAGACGCGCAAGAGGTAAGCGTAGTTTCAACAGGGTGTAGGGGGTTGGGATTAGGGTGTAAAGAATTGGTGATTTGCGACTGAGTAATTTCAGAAAAGGCAAAACGAATGAACTGCTTTTCAATCACTCAGTCGCAAATCGCGCAATCGCCAAATCGAGGAGGCAAGGCGGAATCCCTTCGACTCAGCTCAGGACAGCCAAGCTTCCGCACTCCAAGTGGGCCGCGGGATCTTCAATCGCCAATCGCTCAATCACAAATTCCAACTTCGCCCTACACCCTTCCCTACTGTGGTTTGGGCGCGGGGGCGGCGGGCTTGGAAGATTCGAGCGGCAAATCGGCGCGCTGGGACCATTCGTTCATGGAGCCGTCGTACATGCGCGCATTGAAGCCCAGCATGCGTGCGACGAAATAGACGAAGCTGGCCTGCTGGCCGATGTGGCAGTAGGTGACGACTTCCGCGCCGGGCTTCACGCCGGCAGCGCGGAAGATTTCGGTGAGCGCGGCGGGGTCTTTCAACTTATCGGAAGTTTCCGATTCAAGCAGCGAGGGAAACGGAATGCTGACGGCGCCGGGGAGATGTCCCCCACGCGAAAAGCTGCCGGGGTCGCCGTTGTAGAACTGCGGGACACGCGCGTCCACAATGGTCACGGCGGGATCATTCAGGTGCGCGCTGACCCATTCAACGTCAGCGATGATGCCGGGATTCGGCTTGGGGGTGATGCTGCCGCGCGCAGGTTGTTTCACGTCCGTGGTGACCGGATGATTTTCTGCCACCCACGCGGGCTGGCCGCCGTTGAGCAGCGAAGTGCGGTCGCCGAGCCCGAGGTAATCCAGCGTCAGGAAAACGCGGCCCGATGGCGTGACCCAGTCTTTGCCGAAATAAATAATGATGCGCGAATTGTCGGAGATACCCAGCGATTCAAATGTTTCTTTTAACTGCTCAACGGGCGGAATCTGCAGCGTGAGTCCCTGGCCGCGCGGCGTGGAGATGCCGGCGGGGTAATCGAGAAACACCGCGCCGGGAATGTGCGCGGCGTCGTATTCGGCGCGCGTGCCGATGTGCAGCAGCACCAGATCCTTGTCGCCCGCGTGCTCGGCAAGCCAGGCCGGAGTGACCAGGAAGGGCTCGCGCGCGGCAACAATAGGAGCAGTGGCTATCAGAGCCACAAAAACAAGGAAGAGTCCACAGAATAAGCGTTTCATCGGCGTTCTCCTTTGCACACGACGCATCGCCTCGATCAGTAAGAAAGCGGCGTCCCTTTGCTTCAGCTCTGGGCAGGCAAGCCGCCGCACTCCATAGGGGCGATCTACCCGTCGCCAATTCGGATGCCCGCACAAACACAAGGCCTTTGTCTTCTCGATGAACTGTAAGACGCGGGAGACGCAAAGATGTTACCGCGAATTTTCCAAAACAACGTAAATGGCCAGCAGGAGTAGCACGATGGCAAAGTTCAGCAGGGCCATGGTGCCGCGGTACCACAGCGTTCCTTCGCGGTGGCGAATAAATCGCGCGATAACTCCGCAAATGAAACAGACACCTGCGGCGATCAAGAGTCCGTAAATGTAAGGAAGAAGAGCCGACGAGCGTTCCAAGGGCTGGGTCCTTTCCCGGGGACTGCGCAAACGAGTGGATTCTATTCCAACGCGGGCGGAATGCAAGTGGCGAAATTGACAGCGAGGAAAAGAGGAAGGAGGAAGGAAGAAGGAGGAAGGAAGAAGGAGGAAGAGAGGACTCGGCGCA
>DASYRO010000488.1:0-5907 GCA_036004385.1 Candidatus Acidiferrales bacterium | reverse complement strand
GCTCCGTGTACGGCCCGAGCGCGGCGAGCATGGGCAGCTCGTCGATCAGTTGCGCGACAAGTAGTCCGGATATCATGCCGCCGGCAAGCGCGGCATAACGAATGGAAATGTCGCCGGCGAGTTCTCCCTGTTTCATCGTCACGTTGCTCAAGCTGATGGGCGCGCCCATCGTCGCCAGCACGTCCAGCACCGCCGTGCGCGTGGGGTTTAATCCGCATCCGGTGATGAGCAGGCTCGACCCGGGAAGAATTAGCGCGGCAGCCAGAAAAAATACGGCCGAGGAAACATCTCCCGGAGCGATTAATTGACGCGCGTGAAGACCCGTGGCGGGCAGACCGGCGAGGCAAACCGTGGCGCCGTTGGTGCGCACGTCGGCGCCGAATTCGGCGAGAGCGAGTTCCGTATGGTCTCGCGTGCGCACCGGCTCCGTCACCGATGTCGCGCCCGAAGCGTACAGCCCGGCGAGTAAGATTGCAGACTTCACCTGCGCGCTGGGCACAGGCAGAGAGTAATCAATCGGCTTCAACGGCGCGCCGGTAATCTCCAGCGGGGCGCAGTCGCCGTCATTCGCGCGAATGTCCGCGCCCATCTCGCGCAGTGGCTCGATGACGCGCCGCATAGGACGCCGGCGCAACGAAGCGTCGCCGGTCAGTGTCGAGGAGAAAGATTGTCCCGCGAGCACGCCGGCCAGCAGGCGCATGGTCGTGCCGGAATTCTCCGCGTCGAGTTTTTTCCTGGGCGCTTTCAAACCGCGCAGGCCTCTGCCCTCAATCGTGACGCGATCCTTGCCGGCTTCGACGGCAATCCCCAGTCGCCGGAGACATTCGAGCGTGCTGCGGCAGTCGGCGGCGGGAGAAAAATTATGAATTTCGCTGCGGCCTTCAGCCAAAGCGGCCAGGATCGCGTACCGGTGGGAGATGGATTTATCGCCGGGGACGGAAAGACCGCCGGAAATCGCGCGCGCCGGAGAAATGCTTTGGTTCGCCACGGACGGATTCTAGCACGGCAGAATTAAGCGTTTCGTGCGCAGTGCCTCGAAGCCGGTGCATGGATTTTGCGATGTAGGACGGCGTACTGTAGTGGAAGCAACGTGCGCCGAAGCGGTTGAATCTGAGGATTTGAGCGAGTATGATGTTTGTTTGACTGCGTGGAACGCAGTTATAAGACCGAACATGAAAACACGGACCCAGCTGTTAGTAACCTGCGCGGCAGCGGTACTCGCCGCGTCGTTTCTTTTTACGAGCCAAATTGCGGCACAGGATGCTCCGCGGCAGCCCGCGCCCCAAGTTGCAGCGTCACCCCAAGGCCCCGCAAATTTGCAGGCCGCCGGCGTGAACCTTTCCGCCAGCAACCCCGAAACCATCTCTGTCGAGAGGATCAAGCCCGGCATGAAGGGCGTGATGTATACCATCCTCTCCGGCGACAAGGTGGACTCCATCGAACTGGAAGTGTTGGGCGTCCTACCCAACACGCTCGGCCCCAAGCAGGACATCATTTTGGTGAAGCTCGTTGGAGGGCTCGCCGATTTCAACGGCGTGGTCGCGGGCATGAGCGGCAGCCCGGTGTACATCGAAGGCAAGCTGGCGGGCGCGCTGTCACTGCGCTTCGGACAGTTCAGCAAGGAAGCCATCGCCGGAGTGACGCCGATCCAAAATATGTACGACGCCGACCAGCAGGCCGGAGCCGTGCAACGCGCTGGCGCCGCTCCGCCACAAGATTTGACCGCAGAAGCCGCGCCATCGCAGGTCGCGCTGCCCGCGGACATCGCGCGGCGCGCGGGATTGAACGACGGCGCGTACCTGACGCCGATTGACACGCCCCTCGTGTTTTCCGGTTTCCAGCCAGAAGTGATTCAGCGGTTCGCTCCGCAGTTTACGCAATACGGCATGGTGGCGACGGCCGGCGGCACTACCGCCGCGCGGCCCGACGATGCGCAACTCAAGGGCGGCGACATGGTCAGCATGGTGCTGGTGAAGGGCGACCTGTCGCTGCAAGCGTCGTGCACAGTGACCGCGGTGGTTGGAGATCGCGTCTTCGTTTGCGGACATCCGCTGTTCGCCTTCGGCGACGTCTCCATGCCCCTGGCGCGGGGACGCGTGGTCACCACGCTGGCCTCGAGCTTCAATTCGTTCAAGATTGTCAACGCGGGCGGCGTGATCGGCAACGTGACCCAGGACCGCACGACGGCTGTGGTCGGCCGCCTGGGCGCGGTGCCGCGGCTGATCCCTGTGGAGCTGACCATCGCCACGCCCACGCAGGAAAAAAAATTCGTCTTTGAAGTTATGGAGCACACCAAGCTGACGCCGCTGCTTGTGGCCATCGCCACGATGAACGGCATCACCTCCAACACGACCTACAGCGAAGGCATGACCTTCCAGCTTTCCGGCGGCATGAATATCGCCGGCCATAGCCGGGTGAACATCGAAAGCATGTTTGCGCCGACCGATCAGGCCGTGCCTGACGGCTTGTGGCTTGCGCTGAACGTGCAAAACATCTTCACGCGGATTTTTGCGAACCCCTACGAACGCGCGCAAATTGAAAAAGTGTCCTTGCGCGTGGACGGTATTCCCGAGCGGCGCGTGGCCACCATCGAGAACGCGTGGAGCCAGAAGAGCGAAGTAACGCCCGGCGAGGAAATCGAAGTGAAGGTGCTGCTGCGGCCGTACCGTGGCGCGCCGTTCATGCGCAGCGTGCCCATCCGCATCCCCGACCAGGTGGCCAAGGGGCCCCTGCGCATCGTGGTCAGCGACAGCGATTCGCTGAACCGGATGTCGCGCTTCTTCGCCATGGGCCCGCAAAGCCGGCTCGGAGGTCTGGAGCAGCTCATCACCGTGATGAATCGGGAGCGGCGCAACAGCCGGCTTTACGTGTCGCTGGTGCAGCCCACGCCCACGCTGCTCGTAGAGGAAAAAGAGCTGCCCAATGCTCCGATCTCGCAGATCAACGTGCTGGACCAGCGGCGCACGCAGGGCAGCTCGCTGCTGCTGCGCGAATCCACCGCTGGAGAATGGTCGATCCCGCTCAACCAGGTCATCGCCGGGCAGTACACGCTCACGGTCACTGTGAAGTGAATTTCTTCAGGGAACATCGTTTCGGCCGCCCGCGTGTGGCGGGCAGTCCGATGCCTCTGAACGAGCCAACGAAAAAAGTGAAGCGGGAATTCGCGGCCGGCCCTCGGCGGGACCGCAGCTAAGGAGTCTTATGTCACGAGTTTTGCGAACGGTATTGGCCGGACTATTGGCCGCGGGGATGGCTGCGCCCTTGGCGCTCTATGCGGAGCGGACGCGTCTGTGGCGGCAGTCCAATTACGACGAATTCGAGAAAGGCACAGCCAAGGGTGTGGCGCTGCGCAGCGACGGCAAGCTGGTGCTGGCGCCGCGGTTGGCGCAGTTTTCCGACCCGAATGCCGCGTACTTGTGGACGCTGCGCGTGAATTCCAAGGGCGTGCTGTTCGCCGCGGGCGGCTCGAACGCCAAGGTGTTTCGCTTCGATGAAAAGGGACGCGCCACGGCGGTTTTCGAATCGCAGGAAATGGCGGCGCAGGCGCTGGCCATCGACGCGCGCGACAACCTCTACGTGGGCACCGCGCCGGACGGCAAGGTGTACAAAATTCCCGCGCCGGACGCCAAGGGCGATATCGGCAAGGCCGCCGTCTTTTTCGAGCCCAAAACAAAATACATCTGGGACATCGTCGTGGACGCTTCGGGCACTGTCTTCGTGGCCACCGGCGATAAGGGTGAAGTCTATGCCGTTTCGCCGGAGGGCAAGGGCGTGCTCTTTTACAAGAGCCAGGAAACGCACATCCGCTCGCTGGCGCTGGACGGCAAGGGCAGCCTGCTGCTCGGCACGGAGCCCAACGGGATGGTGGCGCGCGTCGCGCTGGCGAATCCTGCCGGCGTGGACAAGCCGGAACAACGGCCCGCATTTGTGTTGTACGAGACGGAGAAGAAAGAAGTGACCTCGTTGCTGGTGGACCGCGCGGGCAATATCTACGCGGCATCTGTGGGCGAGAAGCCCCGGCAGGTACCGGTGTTTCCGGTTGCCCAGCAATTTGTGCCGCAGACAACGGTGACCTCCACCGGACAAACTTTCACTTCGGCCGTGGCTGTGCCTCAGGGACAGCCCGCGCCCTTTGTGCCCTTCCCTTCGCTCACCGGCGGCAGCGAGGTCTACCGCATCGCCGCGGACGGCGCGCCCGAATCGCTCTGGAGTTCGCGTGACGACATCGTCTATGCGCTGGGCTTCGGCCCGGCCGGCAAGCTGCTCCTCGGGACCGGCAATCGCGGGCTGGTAATTCAGTTGGAAGGCAAACGGACTTACGCCGCGATGCCCAAGACTGCGACGGCGCAGGTGACCAGCCTGGCCGGCGGCCCGGGCGGAAAAATCTACGTCGCCACGTCCAATCCCGGGCAGGTGTTCGCGCTGGGGCCGGAATACGAGCCCGAAGGCAGTTTTGAGTCCCAGGTTTTCGACGCCAAGAATTTCTCGCAGTGGGGACAGCTCACCTGGTGGGGCGATAACGGCGCGACCAGCGGTGGCGTAGAACTCTACGTGCGCACCGGGAATACCTCCAACCCGGAAAAAAACTGGAGCCCGTGGAGCGGCCCGTACAACGATTCAAAAGGCTCGAGCGTGAACTCGCCCGCTGCGCGGTTTGCGCAATGGAAAGTCATCTTCAAAAATCCGGCGGCCAAATCGGCGAAAGCCGACGGCAGCCCGCCGGCGCGCGAAATGGCCACCAGCATTTCCTGGGTTAGCCTGGCATATTTGCCGAAAAACGTGGCGCCGACCGTGGACGCCATCGTGCTGCAGAATCCCGGCGTGCGCGTGCAGGGCTTTCCCGGGAGCGGGGCGCAACAACAGCAGCAAACCGCGCAGCTCCGGCTGCCGCCGGTGGCGACGGGCGTTCCGGGCGTGACCGTTAACCCGCCGCAGCAATCGTCGCGCTTTGAACCGCCTCCCCAGGGCCTCATCCAGCGCGGCTACCAGAGCGTGCTATGGAGCGCGCGGGATGAGAATGACGACGACCTTCTCTTCAGCCTCTACTACCGCGGCGAAGGCGAAACCAAGTGGAAGCTGCTCAAGGATCGCGTGGAGCAGAAATATTTTTCGTGGGAATCCAATACGCTGCCCGACGGCGCCTATTACCTGAAAGTCGTGGCCTGCGATTCGCCCTCCAACCCGCCTGCGGAAACCCTGTGCAGCGAACGCGAAAGCGATCGCTTCGAAGTGGATAACACGCCGCCGCGCGTGGAAGGCTTGCGTGCCGAGCCCTCCAACCCCGAAGCGCGCGTGCGCTTTGAGGCTAAGGATTCCTTCAGCGCCATCGTGCGCACCGAATACAGCGTGGACGCAGGGGAATGGAAGCTGGCGTATCCCGTGGACCGCTTGAACGATTCGCCCGCGGAAACCTATGAACTGGTCCTGCGCGACCTCGCGCCCGGCGAGCACACCATTTCCGTGCGCGTGTTTGATCAGTTCGAAAATTCGGCGAGCGCGAAGGTGACGTTCGCAGTCGAGGCGGCGAAGAAGAAATAGTCCGCCGGCGATTCCGAAAGACAGAGGGATTCTTCGCTGAGCAGCGCGCCGTCCGGCGCGCTGGCCCGCTCAGAATGACATCACTGTGGATGCTGCGTCACGCTCAGCCTTCGGCGAGAATGGTTTCGAAGCGTTCGATCGAAGCGGCCACCGCGGTGCGCCCATCCTGCTGTCCGTCCGGATCGACGCGCACCACGCGCCCCACGCAGCGGATTTTCATCGCCATGCTGCCAGTCACTTCCGACGGCATCGTGAAGGACAACTCGATGCGCGTTCCCGGCTTCATGGGACCGGTCATCTGGAAGTACAGCCCGCGCTCGGAAATGTTGATGGAATCCGCGCTGACCATGTAAGGCGTGCTGCCCTCGA
>DASYRO010000487.1:0-3236 GCA_036004385.1 Candidatus Acidiferrales bacterium | reverse complement strand
GCGCGACGACCTTTCGCAATCAATTTCGCCGGCTGGCGGCAAGAGCCTCCGGAAGAAACGTGATCTTGATTGAAAATCGCCGACAAAAAGCGAAGTACTTGGTGGATAAGGCATTCTTGGATGGCCTCATCCAACAGCGGGAAAGCACTTTGGCGACCCTGGAAGTTCTCGCCGATCCGCAGCTCGCCGAGCGGCTCATCACGCTGGGCAAGAGCGTGGATCGCCGCGTCCGCACCAGAAAGACGCGGCTCTATTCGATGGAGGAAGTCTTCACAAAGCCATGACTGCGCCGGAGCCGTACGAACTGCGCTTTACGGCCGACGCAAAGCATGATGTTCAATCTCTGGACGGAAGTATCCGCAAGCAACTGCGCAAGGTTTTGGAGAGAAAACTGTCCCATCATCCGACGCAATATGGTGAGCCGCTGGTGGGCGTCCTGAAAGGCTACTGGTCACATCATTTCGCCGCTCATCGCGTTATTTATCGTATCTACGACGACCGCAGGCTGGTGCTCATCTGCGCAGTAGGCGCGCGCCGCGCCGCGCATGCGAGCGACATATACAAGCACTTTGAAGTGCTGGTCGAAGCCGGCCGCACCGCAAGGCAAATCCTCGAGGCGCTTCGCAGCGCCTCAAAAGACAAATCATGAACGCACAGGTGTAAAGACACAGGGGCGCCCCGCGGTTTCGGAATTGCGCGCACCCCTGCTTTGGGTGGGGGAGAGTCTTCATGCAGGAAATTCGGCACCGCGTCGCAGCACTTGGCAGCTTGTCTGCGTTCTTACGCCACGGCTTGCTTCGGCGTTTCCAGCGACAAACTAATCACCTGCGACGGCTTGCTCAACCCGGCGAGCAATTTCCGCAGCCGCGCGCGCTCTTCGAGTTCCATTTCCACAAATTCGAAGCCGACGTGTTGCGCTCCAGCCTTGCGCATCAGCACGCGCGCGCGCAACGGCCGCAGTCCGGCTTGAATTTTGAGCATGGCCTGCACGCCTGCCGTCAGCCACGAATCGGCCGTAGCCAGTCCTCCGCCGAGGCTCAGGAGTTGCGCCGACAATTTGTATTCGCCGTGCGAGGTTTCGGCGACGGCGCTCAGCGTGCGCGGCAATTGCATGCGCGTATAGCGGCGTTGCCGCAGCCACGCCGCGTCGGGTGAGGGGTCGAGCGGCGCCAACTGGAGGTCCTCGGAATCGAGACCGCTTTTTGGCAGGTAGCTGGCCGCCCATTCCGGGTCGATGTTGCGCAGGGCCTGCGCCGCGACCACACGCAGCTCGTTGGGCCGCGCCCAGCGGAACAGCAGCCTCTCCTCAACGATTTTGCGCAGCACGGGCGCGGCATCCGCGGCGCGCAGCCGTCCCAACGCTTCGATGGCTTTTACCTGGATATACGAACCGCTCGCGGCGCCCTGCTCGCCCTGCGCCAGCGGCAGGAGCGCGCTCGCAGTCGCGGCATCACCGCTCATGCCGATTTCGTCCACCACTTCGGACCACACTACCGGGTCCAACCGCTCCATCAACGCCACAAGCAGGCACCCGCGTTCGGCCGCACCCGCCGCGGCGATTTGGCGCACGACCGCGTCATGATAGGCGCGATCCCATCCCGGCAGCCGCGAATGAAGTTCGACGTTCACAGCCGGCGCGTCCAGCATGCTCAGAAGACCGGTAGCCTGCACGGCTTCCGCCGGAGGACGTTCATGCAGCATGCGTCGCAGATGCGCGACCGCATCGCCGCCGATGTTCTGCACCAGCTCCGTTAGCCGCCGGCATTCCTCGCGCTTTTCCAGCCGGCCGAAACGCGCTGCCGCATGCTCGGCGGCCGCCCGCGGTACGCGCCGCAATACGTTCATCAGCTCGGCAGGATATTGTCCGCGCATGGCTTCTTCCATGAATTCGCCGAGACGATTTTCCACGCCGATGCGCGGCCGCAAGCTTTCCGCGAGCGTCTCCTGCCTCGCTTCGATTACTGCCAGGCTTTCCAGCGACTGCTTCATGGCCGCAAAATTTCTCTTCGAGCTGGCCTCCTGGCTGAGCCGGGCGAACGCCGCGCCCAGCAGGACTTGCAATTCCTTGTCCCGCTCCGCCGCCGCCTGCATGCCGACCATCTCCAGCGCCATGCCCAGCAGATCCTGCGCGGTTTTCGCGAAGAGTTCCGCCAACTCGGAAAGCCCGATCGCCGTGCGCCGCCGCGCGTCGGGCTCGCGGCTCTGCACGCAGCTCGCGTAATTGGTGAGGATGCTCACCGCTTCGCTCACGCGGCCCTGCTCGACGACCTGCGAGACGTACTGCCGCACGTTGCGCGGCGGCACGCAATACGCTTCCGCCGACATCAGCACGGAACGCTTGCCGCTCTCCGGCACCGCCGCCCAGAACTGACGGTCCAGAATATCCGCGTGCGATTCCACCAGGATGCCGGACTTGCCCATGCGCTCTTCGTGCGCCGTCAGAATTTTCCGCAAGTGCTCGATCTCGTGGCCCATTTTGTCGAGCATGGTGCGCACGGCGTTCACTTTGACCTCGCCGCGCTCGTAGCGCTGCAGCGCGACGCGAATGGCCATGTGCTCGGCGAGTTTCAGGAGCGTCGTGCCGTCCGTCTTGCCGCCTTTCGGTAGGCTGGCCAGCGCCTGACGCAGCGCGTCCTGCGCGTTCACCGGCAAGTCGTCGAATTCCTTTTTCAGCGCGCCAGAGTCGCTGGTGCCTCCGGCTGCTCCCGCCTGTTCACTGGCCGTGTGGATGCCGGTCAGCAGACGCACAACGTTCACTACATCATCTTCCATCAACAGCCCGCCTTGCCCCGCGCCAGGCGAGCCTGCGCCTTCCGCTCCAAAACCCGGGCCGCCAGGGCCCGCGCCACGGCCGGCTGCGCCGGGGCCTTCGCCCGATCCGCCTTTGCCCGCGCCTTCGGCGGCGACGATCATTTGCAAAAGCTTTTGAGGATCGTTCAACCATTCCTTCATGTTGCTGTTCGCGCCCAGCGCCTGCGCAGCGATCTGACCAGCCAGACCCGTCCGCGCGTTGGCCTCGTCTTCGACCACAAAGCGGATTTCGTTGATGCGGATTCCTGCGTTGGGATTATTGCCCAGCGCTTCTTTCAATTGCGCGGCCAGACCGCCGGGCTTCGTGCCCGCTGCGGAAAACGCCTTCACAAATTCGGTGAACTCCGACGGGGCGACCCCGGGCGTGAATGAAATGCTCGCGAGGCCGGCGCGCGTCAGCAGGTCAGCAAATCCTCGCTCCGCCG
>DASYRO010000486.1:0-5534 GCA_036004385.1 Candidatus Acidiferrales bacterium | reverse complement strand
GAGGCAGCGTTTCTTTTCGTCTTCGCTGATTTTCTTTTCCTTCTCGAGCCGCTCGACGGCTTCCTTGATGTCCCGGCGGATATTGCGCACGGCGGTGCGGTGGTTTTCCAGAACTTTATGCAGGTGCTTGACGAGTTCCTTGCGACGCTCTTCATTGAGCGAAGGAATCGGCACGCGCACCACTTTGCCGTCGTTCGCCGGATTGAGTCCGAGGTCGGCGGTGCGGATGGCCTTGTCCACGAGCGCCACGGCGCCTGGGTCCCACGGCGCGATCATTATCATGGTCGGGTCCGGCACGGAAAGCGTGCCCAGTTGATTGAGCGGCATGAGCGTGCCGTGATAGTCCACGCGGATATTGTCCAGCAGACTCACATTGGCGCGGCCGGTGCGCAGGCCGGCAAGCTCCTTGCGGAAATCTTCGACGGCTTTTTCCATGCGCGTCTTCGATTGCGCCGCGGCATCTTTCGTGTTGTTGATGGTGGTCATTCGATTCGATTCTCCAGGACGGGCGCAGCACGCAGCGCCCCTACCGTGCAGATGTAACCAGCCATTGCCCGCGGCGCTACGTTTGAACGATGGAGCCGACTTTTTCGCCCATTACCACGCGCTTGATATTGCCGGGCACGGACAGCGCAAAAATGATGATGGGCAGCTTGTTATCCATGCACAGCGAAATGGCGGTGGAATCCATCACCGTCAGGCCTTTTTGAATCACGTCCATGTGGCTGATGGTTTCGAATTTCTTTGCGTTGGGGATTTTTTCGGGATCGGCGTCGTAGATGCCATCCACGCGCGTGGCCTTCAAAATCACTTGCGCGTGAATTTCCATGGCGCGCAGCGCGGCAGCGGTGTCCGTGGAAAAATACGGATTGCCGGTGCCCGCGGCGAAGATGACGATGCGGCCTTTTTCCAGGTGGCGCGTGGCACGGCGGCGGATAAACGGCTCAGCCACCTGGTGCATTTCCACGGCGCTCATCAACCGCGTGTCGCAGCCCTGCTTTTCCAGCGCGTCCATCAGCGCCAGCCCGTTAATTACCGTCGCCAGCATCCCCATGTGGTCGCCGGTGGCGCGGTCAATGGCCAGCGATTTCTGTCGCGTGCCGCGAAAAATATTCCCGCCGCCGACGACGATGGCCAGCATCACGCCGACCTCATGCGCCGCTTTTACTTCCTTGGCGATGCCGTGGACGGTTTCCGCGTGAATGCCGTAGCCCTGCGGGCCTTGCAGCGATTCGCCGGAAAGCTTGAGCACTACGCGGTTGTACGCGCGCGCCGGTCGGCCGGCATCTTTCGTGGCGGTGTCCGCGGTGGCCATAGTCAGTGCCCGCCTCTGGCGGACGGGTCGCGAGGCATTCTAGCAGAGAAAAGGTGGCAGGTTACAGGTGACAGGAAGAAAAGAGGAAAAAGGAGAAGAGACAAAGGGCGACCCCGCAATGCGGACTCGCCCTTCGTTAGGTGATTCAAGTCGTTTGCTTAGACAGCGCCCGGCGTTCCACCCTCATCCGCGCCGCTGGACGTGGCGCCGGCGCCTGCCGATGAAGTGCTTTCGCCGACCTTGAAGCGCACGAAGCGGCGGACGGAGATGTTCTCGCCGATCACGGCGATACGCTGAGCGATCAGGTCCTTAATGGTGAGGGCTTCATCCTTGATGAAGTGCTGCTCGTACAAGCAGGTTTCCTCGTAGAACTTTTCCATCTTGCCATTCACGATTTTGTCGATGATGTTGTCCGGCTTTCCGCTCACGCGGGCCTGCGCGCGGTAGATTTCGCGCTCGCGCTCGAGTATCTCCGGCGTCACTTCCTCGCGGCGGACGAAGCGCGGGTCCAGCGCGGCGATGTGCATGGCGATTTCGTGGCACAGATTCTGGAACTGCTCGGTGCGGGCCACGAAGTCGGATTCGCAGTTGACCTCCACGAGCACACCAATTTTCCCGCCGGCGTGGATATAGTGGCCGACGAGGCCTTCGCTGGCTGCGCGCGCGGACTTCTTCTGCGCGGCGGCCTGGCCCTTCTTGCGGAGCACATCAATGGCCTTCTCGATGTTGCCGCCCGTTTCCACGAGCGCGGCGCGGCAGTCGCTGAAGCCGGCGTTGGTGCGCTCGCGCAGCTCCTTCACGAGTTGGGCGGGAATATTCAATTGCTGCTGCGGCTGTGTAGTCATGTCGTCTTTCGGGTCCTTTTTTTTGTCGTCGTCATCTGATGGAGCAGTTGTAGTCATGTCCTAAAACTTTCACGAGTGGCGGGCGCTTCACCGACTTGCCCTGAGCTTGCCGAAGCGGTCGCCCTAGCCGGGAATCTTGCGCGGGTAAGGAAAGGGCCCTGCGCATCCTGGACGTGGCGGCACAGGGCCATCGCGTCCCGCGAAGCGGGAAGCATCACTCTAGCGTTCGGCTTCGGGTTCGTCCGACGGAACGGTCTCTTCGGCAGCCGGCTCCGCCGCGGGCTCGGGGGCGACATCCGCGCCTTCGACGAAGTCGCCTTCCTGCTGCTCGTAGCCTTCGTACTTGCTGGTGTCCACGTATTCCGGCCCGGCTTCGGCGGTCTCCGCGCCTTCCGCGGCTTTGGCTTCGGCGAGTTGCGAGCGTTCCAGCACCGAGCGGCCTTCAATCACCGCGTCGGAGATCTTGGACGTAAACAGGCGGATGGCGCGCAGGGCGTCATCGTTGCCGGGGATGACCCAGTCCACCACGTCGGGATCGCTGTTGGTGTCCACGATGGCGACCACCGGCACGCCCATGCGGCGCGCTTCGCGGACGGCAATCTCTTCGGAATTGGAGTCAATCACAAACATCACGTCGGGCGGCGTGGACATGTTCTCGACGCCGGCGAGGTTCTGCAGCAGGTGCTTTTTCTCGCGGTCCAGCCGCGCGGCTTCTTTCTTGGAAAGCTGCTCCATGCGGCCGTCTTCGCTCATGGCCTTCAGTTCTTTCAGCCGCTTGATGGATTTCTGCAGCGTGGCCCAGTTGGTCAGCGTGCCGCCCAGCCAGCGGTGGTTCACGTAGAACATGGCGCAGCGCTGCGCCTCTTCGGCGACGGCTTCCTGCGCCTGGCGCTTGGTGCCCACGAACAAAACCGTCTTGCCTTGCGCCGCCATTTCGCTGACGTACTTGGCGGCCTCGCGGAACATCTTCAAAGTTTTTTGCAGATCAACGATGTGAATGCCATTGCGTTCGCCGAAGATGTATTCCTTCATCTTCGGGTTCCAGCGGCGCGTCTGGTGGCCGAAGTGCACGCCGGCCTCCAGCAGCTCCTTCATGGTGATTTCTGCCAACGATCCTCGCTTTCTAAAGTTGGTGCTTTGATCGCCGGGCGATCCGTGCCGCGTGTCGTCCCGCAGTGCGGTTCGAACCCGGCGCTACATCGCGAGAGCGACAGCACCATTTTGCCGGCTTCCTTGCCGGCCGTGAATTTTTCAGCGACCAGTGTCCGGCGATCAGCGACCGGCCGGTGAATATTCGTCCGGTGTTTCTCCCTGACCCCTGATCCCCGATCCCTGAAACCTGTTCCTTAGCGCTTGCTGTACTGGAAGCGCCGGCGCGCGCCCTTCTGCCCGTACTTCTTGCGTTCCTTCATGCGGGAATCGCGCGTTAAGAATCCGTTGGTGCGCAGGCCCGGGCGCAGCTCTGCGTTGAAGAGCGCCAGCGCGCGGGAAAGTCCCATGCGCACCGCACCGGACTGTCCACCGGCGCCGCCGCCTTTGCACGTGGCGCGGACGTCCAGCAGGTCTCTCGTCTCCGTAAACTTGAGCGGCTCGATGGCCGAGTTCAGCCAGTTCACATTGCGGAAGTAGTCGGTCACCGGGCGGCCGTTCACGGTGAATTGGCCGCTGCCGACTGTGACGTACACGCGGGCCACCGCTTCCTTGCGGCGGCCGGTGCCGTAGTATATTTGTTTGCCGTTTTCCGGCACGATGGGTTGTGCTTCGCTGCTCAAAATTCCCCCTGACGATTAGGGACAGATTTCCCCGTCCCGGCGTGCCGGGACGGGCTACTAAAATTTGGCTGGGCGGCTAAAGAGCGAGCGGCTGGGGCTTCTGCCCGGTATGACGCTTCAACCCTTCGGCATCGAGATAGACGCGCAGCTTGCGGGCGCGCCGCGCTTGCAATTTGTTCTTCGGCAACATTCCGAGAATCGCCTCGCGCACGATGCGGTCGGCGCGATTCTGCGCCTTCAGGCGCTTGACAGGAACTTCTTTCCACCCACCCGGATACCCGCTGTGCGACTGGTACACCTTCTGTTCCATTTTGTTGCCGGTCAGACGGATCTTATCGGCGTTGATGACGATGACGTGGTCGCCCGTGTCCATGGACGGCGTAAAGACGGGCTTGTCCTTGCCCATCAGCACGCGCGCCACGCGTACCGCCAGCCGGCCCAAAACTTGCCCGGCGGCGTCCACCACGTACCACGTATTGCCTGCTGCCAGCTCTTCGGCCTCCCGGCCGCTGGGTACATACGTCCGCATGCGCTCAGTCACACCTTTCCGTCAAAAGACAAACATTGATGATACGGGAAGGCGCGAAATGTGTCAACGAAATGCTGAAAACCGCGTCGTCCGTGTAAACTATTGGGCGTGCCGGAACAGCCCAAAAACCCCCAACGAGTGCGCTCGTCACGCCAGCGCTTTCGCTCATTCGTCGAGGACCACAAGCATCAGCGACTCGAGGACATGGCCAACGCCGGCGACGGGCAGAAGCAGCTCTCCGATGCGAGCAAAACCGGCGAGAGTCTGACGGCGCCCGATGGCCAGCGTCGCGGCAAGCGGCGGGAATATATTCGCGAGTATCTTCGCTGGCTGTGGCCGCACCGCTTTGCGGTTGCCGGGCTGTTCGTTCTCGCGCTGACGGGCGCCGGCCTGCAGATGATCGAGCCGCTGTTCATGCGGTTCATCATCGACCGCGTGCTGCTCGCCACGGGCCTGGACGCGGCAACGCGGCTCAGCCGCCTGAATTTCGCGGGGGCGCTGTTTCTCGGCCTTATCATCTTTTCCAATCTGGTCGGCGCGTTCAAGGACTACCGCCAGCGCCTGCTGAACACGCACGTTATGCTGTCGCTCCGCCGGTCGCTGTTTGAGCGCCTGCTGCACCTGCCGTTGCCCAAGCTGTGGGACATGAAAACCGGCGGAATCCTCTCGCGTCTTACCGGCGACGTGGATACGACCACCGGGCTGATGCAGATGGCCATCGTCTCGCCGTCGGTCTCCGTCATCCGGCTGGTGTTCGCCGTGGTCATACTGATGACGCTGAACTGGCGGTTGGCACTCACGGCCCTGGCGATCATCCCCGGCGTGATGCTCATCAGTTTCATTTCCGCGCGGCGCATCCGGCCCATCTACCGTTCGCTGCGCAAGGACGCAGAAATTATTGACGGCCGCGTGGGCGAAACGTTTTCCGGGATCCGCGTGGTGCGTGCGTTCCGCCGCGAGTTGCAGGAACTGCTCGACTACATGCGCGGGCGGCACACCGTGCTGCGCAAAGAAATGTACGCCCAGCGCCGCGAGATGGTCATCTGGACGTCGTGGGGCCTGCTGCTGGGCGT
>DASYRO010000485.1:0-4919 GCA_036004385.1 Candidatus Acidiferrales bacterium | reverse complement strand
CACGGGGAATTCGCTGCCGTCCTTGCGCCGCCCGAAGAGTTCGAGGCCGGCGCCCATGGGCCGGCTGCGCGGCGAAGAAAAGTATGCGGCGCGGTGCACCAGGTGCACGCCGTGAAAGCGTTCGGGGATGAGCGTTTCCACGGGCTGGCCCAGTAATTCCTTGCGCTGGTAACCGAAGAGCGCTTCTGTCTGCGAGTTGATGAGCGCGATTTTGCCGTCGGCGCCGACGATGACGCTGGCGTCGGGCGCCGATTCCAGCAAGCCGCGGAACTTCCTCTCGGCCTGCTTGCGCGCGGTGATGTCCCGGAGCATGCCCACGAAATACTTCCGGCCGCCGGAGCGCCACGCCGCCAGGGACAGCTCGACGTCGAATTCCGCGCCGTCCTTTCTGCGGCCCATCATCTCCACGGTTTTGCCGATGAGCCGCCCTTCGCCCGTTTTGACGTATCGCTGGAAGGCCTTCTGGTGGTGCTGGTGGAAGCGTTCCGGCATGATCAGCGTGAGCGGCTGGCCAACGGCTTCGGCGGCGGAGTAACCGAAGATTTTCTCCGCGGACGCGTTGAAGTGCAGAATCCTGCCGTCTTCTTCCGCCAAGATGACGGCGTCGCTGGCGGCGTCCACCACGCTGCGGAACTTTTCTTCATTGGCGCGCAACTGCTCTTCGGCCTGGCGAGACTGCGTGATGTCCGTGCAGATTTCGAGGATAGCGCCGGGCATGCCGTCGGCGTTGAACTGCAGCGACCACCGGCTGGCGACCAGGATGCGCTCGCCATCGCGCCGCGTCTGCCACAGCTCGCCTTCCCAGAAGCCATCGCGGCGGAGCGCTTCCAAAGTCGCATTCAGCGAAACGGGAAATTCGGTGTGCAGCAACTCGTGGGAGGTTTTTCCGAGCGCTTGATCTCTGGTCCAACCGTACAGAACTTCCGCGCCACGGTTCCAGAAACGGATGGTGCCACCCAGCTCGCGCACGAAAATGGCGTCGTGGGCCAGCTCCAGCAGAGTGGCCTGCTCGCGCAGGGCTTGATCCGCCGCCTTCTGCTGGGTGATATCGGTGTTGATCAGCAGCATCGCCGCCGGCGAGCCATCGGCATCGCGCTGCAGCGCCCAGCAGCTGGACACGACAATTCTGCGGCCATCCTTGCACGTCTGGCGGATTTCGCCTTCCCAATGGCCCGTGCGCAGAGCGGTGTTCCACACGGCGTCATGCGATTCCGCAAACTCCGCGTGCAGCAATTTATGGGTGACCTTGCCCAGTGTTTCCTCTTTTGTATAGCCGTAGAGTTCTTCCGCCCCGCGGCTCCAGAATTGCGTCCTGCCTTCCAGGTCTCGCACAAGGATCGCGGTGGGCGCGAGGTTGAGCAACTCCGCTTGCCGGCGGATGGCTTCGTCCGCGGTCTTCTGTTCCGTGATGTCCGAGTTGACAACCAGTATTCCCCGGGGGGCGCCGTTCGCGTCGCGCTGCAAGGCCCGGCGGCTGATGAGAGTCCGGCGCGAGCCATCGCGAGCATACTGGGTCACCTCTCCTTCCCAGTGGCCTTCACGGATAACGGCAGCCACCGTGGCTTCATTCGATTCGGGGAACTCCGTGCGCAACAGGACGTGGGCGGGTTTTCCCAGCGCCTGCGCACTCGTCCATCCGTGAACTCTTTCTGCGCCGCGGTTCCAGAAGCGGATGGAGTCGTCGAGATCGGTGAGGTAAATGGCGTCCGGCACAATCTCGAGCAGCAACGCCTGCCGCTGTGTCGTTTCGCTATGCGCTATCTGCTCAGTAATATCCCGGATGGCGATCAGGATGGTGGGGCGATCTTTCTCCAGCCCAATGCGGCGGCCGCTGACCAGGATGGTGCGCTTGCCAACGCCTTCAATTTCCTGCTCGATTTCGAAGTCATCCACGCTGCTCTCGCGGGGAATAATTTCCTCAATGAGCTGGCGCAGGCGGGGATTGCGCCAGTGCTTGCCGGGCAGGTCGAAGAACAGGCGGCTTAACGTCTTCTTCGGCGAGAGCTGATACTTCGCATAAAACGCGGGATTAGCGGTGGTGATGCGAAGCTCCTCGTCCAGAATCAGGAGCGGATCTGTGGCCGTTTCGATGGTGGCGGAAGCGTAGATGCGGGCCTCCTCCACCAGCCGTTTCATCGCGTCAATGTCCACGACGCTGATGACCACGCCCTCGACCCTCTCCTCCTTCGTGCGGTAGGGACGCACGCGCAGCAGGTGCCACGCGCCGTTGATGTCCTGGGTTTCGACTTCGACCGGCGTCAGAGTGGCCATGCATTCCCGCGCGCGCCGTTCGAGATCGTCGGAGGAGAGGTTGGGCCGGATGTCGCCGAGGCGGCGGCCCACGTCGCCGGGCTGCAGATTGAGAATTTTATCTGCGCCGGGCGTGAAACGGCGGATGCGCAGGTCGCTGCCCACCAGCACGATGGGGATGTTGGCGTTGGCCAGCAGGTTGAACGTGTCACTGTTGGCGAGCGTAAGTTCCGTATTGCGGTTGATGAGTTCTTCATTCAGGGTGACGAGTTCTTCGTTGCTGGATTGCAACTCCTCTTTGGTGGTTTCCAGCTCCTCATTGGTGCTTTGCAGCTCTTCGTTCGAGGAGAGGACTTCTTCATTGGAGGACTTGAATTCCTCGAGCGTGGCTTCATGGTCCTCGATGATCGCTTGCAGGTTGTGCTGCGCCTCGGCGAGATCCTGGCGCAGACGGCGGTTTTCCTGGGCGAGCGCCGGCGATAGTTTTTGCTTTCCGGCCGCCTTCTTCCCGGCGGCCCGGGAGACCGGCGCGCGCTTTTCCTCCTCAAAAATGACTACGTAATGCCGGTCGTGGACGACGGGTGCGAGGATGGGAATCACCAGCAAATTCACTTCGCGCGTCGAACCGTTGGACCGCACGCGGATGCCCAGTTTGCGCACCGGGCCTTTTGAGCGCTTGGCCTTCTCAATCGCCGCGCGCAGGTGAACCAGCAGGCCCTGGCGGACCATTTTCGATAGCGTGAATCCGGGATGGCCGGGCGCGGGCTCCAGGTAGGGGCCGGTGTGCCCGCGGAAGCGTACAATCTCCATGGCGTCGTTGACGACGATGCTGGCCGGCACATATTTCGCGAGCAGCAGCCGGTCCACTTCCTTTTCCAGATTTAAAGGCGGCGGCGTGGGGACGCCCTCCGGGGGGCGTGGCTTGCGCTGCGCCAGATGCGTCGCCGCGAAAAATTGAGCCGGGGGAGGCGCGGCGATTTTCTTTTTCTGAAAGATTTTCTGCTTCTTATCCACCAGCGCGAAATATTCCGAATAGGTCACCAGCCGCTCGGAGCCTCCCAGCAGAAGAAATCCGTTGGTGCGCAGCGAAAAGTGCAGAATGGGCAGCACGCGGTTTTGCAGCTCCGGCTCGAGATAGATGAGCAGGTTGCGGCAGCTAATCAGATCCATGTTCGGAAATGGCGGGTCCTGCGTCACGTTCTGGCGGGCAAAAACGCACAGTTCGCGGACCGACTTCACGACCTGGCAATCCGCGTCATGCCGCGTGAAGTAACGGCGCAGCAGCGCGGCGGGAACGTCCTTGGCAATGGACGCCGGAAACACGGCGGCGCGCGCGCGCGCCAGCACGGCGTCGCTGATATCCGTGGCAAACAATTGCACGGGACGGATGCCCGCATTGGGAAAGGAGCGCGAAGGCGGCGCGGTGCGCAAGTACTCCAGCAGGGCGATGACGATGGAATAGGCTTCTTCGCCGGTGGAACAGCCGGGCACCCAGATGCGGATGGGTTCATCGGCGCGGTGACCCTTGACGATTCCGGGAAAAACAAATTTACGCAGCGCAGTAAATGCCCCGGCGTCGCGGAAGAAAGAGGTGACGTGGATCAAGACGTCCCGGAAGAGCTCATCCAGCTCGCCCGGCGTGCGCCGCACCATCGCCAGGTAGTCTTTATAGGAATGAAGGTTGTGCGCGTCCATGCGCCGCTGCAGGCGGCGCTGCATCGTGCTGCGCTTGTAATGCGCGAAATCTACGCCCGTGGATTGCCGGAGCAGTCCAAAGATTTCGTCGAGCCCTTCTTCGTGCACGGGAAGTATTTTCTGCGCCGCAGAAACCGGCGGAGCGCGTCGCGCGATCTCCGCAAGTTTCGCGGCGATTCCCTTCAGCGGCAAAACGTAATCCACGAAACCGGCTTCCTGCGCGTTTCTGGGCATGTCGCCGTACTTCGCGGTGTCCGGTTGCTGCGCAAGATTGGTGCCGCCAACGTGCTTGATGGCGCCGCATCCGGCGACGCCGTCGGAGGCAGTCCCCGAGAGAATCACGCCGACAGAAGCCGCGCCGCGGTCTTTGGCCAGCGACTGGAAAAAAGAATCAATGGGAGAAAACGGGCTGTCGGCCGCGGTGCGGGCCTTCAGGTGCAGCAGACCGTGCGCGATCGTCGTTTCACGATTGGAAGGAATGACGTAAACCTGGTTCGCACGCACGGCCATGCCGTCTCTGATCTCGCTGACGGGCATGATGGTCTTGCGCGTGAGGATTTGCGGCAGGATGCTTTCGTGTTCCGGTCCGAGATGCTCGATGAAAACGAAAGCCATCCCCGTGTCCGGACGAAGGTGAGAGAGCAGCTCGGAAATTGCTTCCAAGCCGCCGGCGGAAGCTCCGATGCCCACCACGCGCAAGGGTTTTTTCGGCGCGCGGCGCTGCGCTTCCTGCTGCGCAGAGACACCTTTGCGTTTTTTTTCTCGCTGCGGGGATCGTGGCCCCAATGCTGTCTCCGAGCCCGGCTGGGACTCAGCAACTGCTGCAGGCGAATTGCGATTGGCGATGAGATGGTCGCACAACCTGCAGGTGAGCGACTGAGCGGGAGTGTATTAATTGCCTGTCTGCCTGTCAACCGGATATCCGACGCGGGCGGTGTCCTAGATTCATGAGGGTTTCGTCAGGCACGCCCGCC
>DASYRO010000484.1:0-4484 GCA_036004385.1 Candidatus Acidiferrales bacterium | reverse complement strand
CGCAGCAGCAACCGGTTCTTCGGCAGCAGGAGCGGGAACTTCTTCCATCGAGGGAATGGCAAACGGTTCGAGTTCGATTTCGGCGGCCTCTTCTTGCTCGGGCTGCTCCGGTGGCGTTTCCGGCGCGGCGCTGGGCGCTGGAGTGGTCATGAAATCATTCGGCGAAGCGGCCAGCTCCGGCAGCGGGCCGGATTCCACCAGGGACGGAGCGGCGGGCGTTTCGTCCGTGACCAGCTCCAGCGGTTCCGACGAATCAAATTCCACTTTGATGGGCGGCTCGTCGGGACTGGGTTCTTTCGCCGGCACCTCAACGCCGCCCCATTGCGGCATTTCCGGCGGCGCCTCGGGCGCAGAGGACTCTTCCGCGGCGGGAGCGGGTTCCATCGCGCTCCAGGACGGAGCCTCCGCTGTCGCGGCCGGCTCTTCAACAGCCGATTCTTCGGTCCCCGCAGGCTCGATCTCCGGCACGCTGGAAGCGCGAAACCCGGATTCCGCCGTTTGCGGGCCCTCTTTTTCCACTACTTTCGGGGCTTCGCCTTCGGCTGGCGTTTCCATCAGCTCGCCAAACGAAAGCGCCTCCGAGCCTTCGCCGAATTCAATGCGCGCGGGCCGCACGGAAAATTCTTCCGCTTCCGCTTCCGGTGCTTTTGCTTCCGCGATTTCCTTCATCTCGCCGGCGGTCAGTTCGACCGTGTCGCTGACCTTGGACCCGATGGCTTTTGCTACCGTCTCGGCACGTGCGTGCGCGGACTTTTCCAGCATCGTCTTGACCATCTGCAAAAGATCATCGGGCGGGTCAAACGGTTTTTTCAGCAGGCCGTCGGCGTGGACGCGCTGGACCTCGTGCTGGTCAATGGGGTCGAACGCGCCAATCAAAAGCACGACAGGGATGTGCGCGAAGCGCTGGTCGTTTTTCACGAACTCGCACACTTCGTAGCCGTTGCGCACGGGCATGAAGACGTCGGCCAGCACCAGGTCAGGCATGAAGTCCGCGAGCTTCTTCACCGCCGCTTCGCCGTGGGTCACGCCAAGGATCTCGCAGCCCTGCGGTTTCAAGGCTTCGTCTACTTTTTTGGCTATGCTGCGATTATCGTCCGCGACGAGGATCTTCACCCCAGGCCCCCAGACCGTGCGCGACGCGGGCTGACGCCGGCAAGGTATGGCTATTGGTAGCACCTATCGGCAATCGAGTCAACCGGAAGCGACGTGCGTGATGAAATAGGAAAAAGCTACTTACCAGGGGATGAGCTTGCGCAGACCTCTTTTCTTTTTGCTGGAGGATTCTTTCTCTTTCTTTTCCTTTTCTTTCTTTTCTTTCTCCAGTTCCGCCTTGGACTTTTCCAGGACCGGCGCGGGCTTGGTCTCCGTGGGAGCGGGTTGTGTTCCGGCGGCGGCAGGCTGAGCGTTTGTGTCTGAGCCGGGCGCGGTGGGAACGGTCACCGTTCCGCTGGCGCCGCCCGTGGCCGTGCCGGAAACGTTCATGCCAGCGTTCGCGCCGGCAATCAGTGATTCTCCGGCCATGGCCTCGCTGGGAGGATTCAGATTCGGCTTGCCGACGCACGGCGCCGTGGTGACGTCCGGCCCGGACTTCAGAATGCCCAACGCGCGCCGTGCCAGGCCCGGTTTCTCTTTACCGCACTCTTTTTCTTTCTGGATCCGCTCCAGGGCTTCGGGATTGGGCTGGGGAATGGGCACATTGAACTTGGCGAGCTTCGTCTTGGCATCGTCCACGTACTGCGAGTTCGGGTAATCCTGCACGATGCGCGCGTAGTAGCGCGGCGCCAGGTGCTGCGTCTTTTCGCTCCTGGCCAGCGTTTCCGCCAGCATCCACATGGCGCGGTCGGCCTGGCTGTAGAGCGGATAGCGGTCCACGATCTCCGAGAGCCGCAAAATCGCGGCGCGCCGCGCGTTGTCCGTGCCACGCCGCGAATAGAACAGCGCGATGCGGAAATCGCCTTCCGCGAGCACTTCCTGCACTTCGCGCAAGCGCTGCTCGGCATCCGCGTCCAGCTTGTGCTCGGGATACTTCAGCAGGAACTCCTGGAATTCCTGCTCGGCCATGCGCGCCTGACTGCGGTCGCGATCGGGCTTTTCCATGCGGCGGAAGTGCGCCATGCCGATGCGATACTGCGCATAAGCGGCTTCGTCGAGGAATTCAAAAAACGTGCGGAAGTCCTTGTACTCCGCCACTGCCTGCGTCAGCGCGGTCGTCGTACCCTCGTCATAATAAGAATCGGCGATGGCCAGCTTGGCTTTGGCCAGGTATTCGCTGTCCGGATAGGTATTGATGAGCGTCTGCAGCGTGAGGCGGGCGATTTCCCACTGGTGCTTCCTCAGGTCGGTCATCGCCCGTTCATAGAGAATCTTGTCCGGCTCGGCGGACTGGCTAACATCGGGCGCGGCTTTCGTCTTGCCCTTTCCGAAACATCCGCCGAGCAGAAGACAACCCAGCAGCACGGCTGCCAGTGGCTTCAATTTGAGAAAAGAATGAACTGTCATCAGACTTTCTGCGCCAGCGCTTCGCTGGCAACCTGTCGCATCCGGCGCACAGCTTCGGCCGGATCCGGAGTGTGGAACACGGAAGTCCCTGCGACGATGATTTCTGCCCCTGCGCGGACGGCTTCCGCGACATTTTCCATCCCCACACCGCCGTCCACTTCGATGCGGAACCCGTAATTATAACGCGAACGCAGCTCTTTGAGCTGCTTAAGTTTTTCCAGCGCGCCGGGGATGAATTGTTGCCCGCCGAAGCCGGGGTTCACGCTCATCACCAGCACAAAATCCACTGTGGACAGCACCTCGCTCAGCGTGTCCACCGGCGTGGCCGGATTCAGCACCACGCCCGCGCGGAGTTCGCGTTCCTGAATGGACGCGAGCACGCGGTCCAGATGCGGCGTAGTCTCCTGATGGATGGAAATCATGTCGGCCCCGGCGTCCGCAAACGCCCCGACGTAGCGGTCGGGTTCCGAAATCATGAGATGCACGTCCAGCACCAGGGTGGTTGCCTTGCGCAACGAAGAAACTACGGGTACGCCGATGGAAATGTTGGGCACGAAATGCCCGTCCATCACGTCCACGTGCAGCATGCGCGCGCCGCCGCGCTCGACGGCGGCAATTTCCTCGCCCAGCCGCGAGAAATCCGCAGCCAGTATGGACGGCGCAATTTCGATTGAAGAAATCATCGTCACTCGGACAGGAATTCTAGCACACCCGCCGCCGTGGATTTGAACGAAGTCCGAAATGATTCGTCTCTGTAATCGTGTAATAACGTCCGGACTCCTGCCCTTGCAACGCGAAGAGTGGGCCAGCCGAAATCCAAACCGAATACCACATCAGCACTCAACGCTGACGCTTTCTACGGTGATATGCTTCGCGTATGCGTGAGGGTTGGAAAGATAAGGCCGAAGAATAAGGTCCGCCTCCTAGGAGGAACAAGCGATGACGATCAAGCGTTTCGATAGGTACGGTGATTACGTGTTTCCCGTGGTGCGCATCGTCGTTGGCTGCTTATTTGCCTGCCACGGCGCACAGAAGTTGTTTGGCGTGCTCGGTGGCCAGCCCGAGCTCCACGATCCAGAGGGCCTGGTGGCCGGGGTGGTCGAGTTCTTTGGAGGGACGCTGATTGCGCTGGGACTTGGAACTCGTGTCGCGGCATTTCTTGCCAGCGGAGAAATGGCGGTCGCTTACTTCAAAGCGCACGCGCCGCGCGGCTTTTGGCCAATCTTGAATCGCGGAGAGTTGGCTGTTATTTACTGCTTCTTCTTCCTATACGTGGCCACGCATGGACCCGGCCGCATGGCGCTTGATTCCGCGCTACGCAAGGTTTGGGGCAAGGGGATTACCGGGCGAATTGCGAGACTTTAAGGGAGCGGCGATGAGTCGTTGACGTTCCGGGTGCTCCACGCTTCGACCTCTTGAAGCATGGGCGTGCAGTGGACGCACGTTTCGCGATGGTCTCAGGGGAGGCCGTTACTGCCTATCCGGCTTCACTTCCGTCGCTGGCGGAGCAGGCGGCGCGGGCGGTGTCCCAACGACCTGGAGTTCCACGTTACCTTTGGCAACAATCTTCGCGCCGCGCGCCGGAGTCTGCGCGAGTACGTTCCCTTTGGGCTGTTCGGTAGATTGCACAAAAGTGATTTTGCCCACATGCAGGCCGGCTGCGCCGATCATCTTTTCCGCGTCAGCGAGCGGCATGCCGATCAAGTCCGGCATGACGTATTCCTCCGGCCGCGCGCCCTGCGACACCAGCAGATTCACCCGCGGGCTGCCCGTATTCGTGGCCCTGGGCGGAGGATCCTGCTGAATCACTTCGTCCGGGTCCCTCTGCGGCAGGTATACCGCGGTAATTTCTCCGACCTGCAAGCCTCCCCGCAACAACTCAATGCGCGCTGTCCTCGCAGTTCCGCCGATCAACGAGGGCACCGAAACTTTCTGCTGGCCCAGGCTCAACACAACGTGCGCGCGCTGCTGCACCTTCACTCGCG
>DASYRO010000483.1:0-2050 GCA_036004385.1 Candidatus Acidiferrales bacterium | reverse complement strand
TTCCGCGGGCAAGGCGGAGGAGCGCCAGATTTGGCTCGCCGCCTTGGAAAAAGAGGACGCGCCGGTGCAACTCACCAAGCACGCCACCGCCATTACCAGCTTTCAGTTTAGCCCGGACAGCAGCCGCATCTTCTTCATCGCGCCGGACCGCGCCGACAAGGACGACGTGAAGCGCAAAGAGAAAAAGTTCGACGTGCATATCATGGACGAGCTCAAGCCGCCCGCGCATTTGTGGAGCGTCGCGCTGGCGGATAAAGCTGAAAAGCGCTGGACGACGAGCGATGACTACAGCATCGAACGGTTTACACAGTCCATGGATAATGGCTGGATCGCATTCCTTAGCGTTTCTACGGAACGCCACGCGAACACGACCACGCAGGACGAAGCGGAAATTTATCTGCTGAATCTCGCCAGCGGCGACGTCCGCCGTCTGACCAACAACAACATCAGCGAGAATCTAGGCCGCTTCTCGCCGGACAGTAAACTCCTTGTCTTCACCGGGGAAGATGAATTCAAAGACATGCGCAATACGAAATTCTACGTGGTGCCGGTCAGCGGCGGGCCGATGAAAAAGCTGTTGCCGGCGTGGGATCACAGCGCCGGACAGCCTTTCTGGAGCGCGGATTCCAAGACGATTTATTTTGGCGAAGGCATCGGCGTGGATGGGCACATGTTCACCGTCAACGTCGCGGATGGCGAGAAGGCCGCAGCGCCGCAGCAACTGACGCACGAGCGCGGCGTGATTGGCGGCGGGTTCGATTACGAGGTGGGGCAGTTCTTGTTGAGTTTTGCGGATCCTACGTCGCCGCCCAATTACTTCGTCGCTCGCCCGGAGAACATCGGCGCGCGCGCAAAGTGGACGCGCGTATCCAACGCCAACCCGCAAGTCGCCGGCTTCCAGCTCGGCGAATTCGAAACCGTGCGCTGGAAATCGAGTGACGGCAAAGAAGTCGAAGGGATTCTTGTGTATCCCGTCGACTCCGAAAAAGGGAAGCGCTACCCGCTGGTGGTACAGATTCACGGCGGCCCGGCCAGCGCGGACATGAATAATTTTCTCGGCGGCTACGGCGGCTACGTGCACCTCCTTGCCGGCAATGGCTATGCGGTGCTCAAGCCCAACTACCGCGGGTCGGACAACTACGGCGAAAAATTCCGCATGCAGATTATCGGCGATTACTTCTCGCAGGCCTTCGACGACATCATGCTCGGGGTGGACGCGCTGATCGCGCGCGGCATTGCCGATCCCGATAAGCTCGGCATGATGGGTTGGAGCGCGGGCGGCCACTGGTCCAACTGGGCGCTCACGCACACCAACCGCTTCAAAGCCATCTCCACGGGCGCCGGCGCGATGAATTGGATTTCCATGTACGCGCAGACCGACGTGCAGTCCAATCGCGAGACCTATTTCGGCGGCAAGCCGTGGGAAAACTGGGACTACTACGTGAAGATTTCACCGCTCAAGTACATCACCAACGCCAAGACGCCCACGCTGATCCACGTCTGCGACGGCGACCCGCGCGTGCCCAAGCCGCAGTCCGACGAGCTGTTCATGGCGCTGAAGAAACTCGGCGTGCCCGTGGAGTACATCGTCTATCCGCAGAACTCCCACGGCATCACCGACCCACGCTACCAGATGGTGAAAATGGTCGCGGAATTCAACTGGTTCGAGAAATGGATCAAGGGCAAGCCGGGGTGGTTCGAATGGAAAACGCTGCTGGCCACGTTGGAAGACGCGAAGAGCGCGGAAGAAAAGAAAACCGAACGCGCGGGCAATGACGAACCCTGAAAATCCGCCACAGAGGCACAGAGGCAATTGAATTTTCAGTTTGTTTTTCTGTGCCTCCGTGTCTCTGTGGCTATTTTGTAGGGACGCCGATGGCCCACGCGTAGCCGTCCGGGTCTTCGACGATGACGTCGCGCCAGCCGTGCGGTTTTTCCGTCACGGACTGTAGCACGCGCGCGCCGTGGTGCTTTGCTCGCGCTTCCACTCCTTCCGGGTTGACGCCAAAGAGACGCAGCTCCGCGCCGAGCCCGCGCTGCGAAGAATTCA
>DASYRO010000482.1:0-4472 GCA_036004385.1 Candidatus Acidiferrales bacterium | reverse complement strand
TAGTGGAGGCGGTCGCCGAGGGCGACGACGCGCTGATGGAGAAATTCTTCGCGGAAGGCACGCTTCCGGCAGCGGATTTATCCAAAGGCCTTCGGCAGGCCGTGCTCGCCAAGAAATTGTATCCCGTGCTGCTCAGCTCGGCGCTTCACAACATCGGCAGCGACGCCATCTTGAATTTCATTGTGGACTATATGCCTTCGCCCGCTGAACGCGGCAAGGCGACCGGTTACAGCGAGCCCAACCGCACGGGCAACATCGTGGAAAGAGCTATCAGCACAAATGAGCCACTTTCCATTTTCATTTTCAAAACAATCGCGGACCCCTTCGCGGGGCGCATCAACTATTTCAAAGTGATGTCCGGCATGCTGAAAAATGACGCGACGGTGACGAACTTCAACCGCGCCACGCAGGAGCGTTTGCAGCACGTGCAAGTGATGCAGGGCAAGACGGGCACGGAATTGGTCGCGCTGAACGCGGGCGACATTGGCGCCATTGCCAAGCTGAAGGAGACACTGACCGGCGACACTCTGGGCGAGAAGGCAGCAACGATCCACTACGCGCCGGCGAGGATTCCTGAGCCTTCCATCACGTTTGCGATCGAGCCGAAGTCCCGCGCGGACGAAGACAAGATCGGCACGGCAATCCACAAATTGCTCGAAGAGGATTTGGCCCTGCGCTTCTCGCGCGATCCACAGACCAAAGAATTCTTGCTCGCGGGCTCCGGGCAGCAGCACATCGAAGTCGTCGTGGCCAAACTGCACAAGCGCTTCCATGTGGACGTCACGCTGAAGCCGCCCAAGGTGCCTTATCGCGAGACGATTCGCGGCAAAGCCGACGCCGAAGGCAAACACAAAAAACAGACCGGTGGACACGGCCAGTTCGGTGTCGCGCGCATCAAAATGGAACCGCTGCCGCGCGGTTCCGGGTTCGAGTTTGTCAACGACATTTTTGGCGGCGCGATTCCGAAGAACTGGATTCCATCGGTGGAAAAGGGCATTCGCGACTCCGCTGAGCGCGGATATTTGGCGGGATTCCCAGTCGTCGATTTCAGAGCCAGCTTGTATGACGGGAAGTATCACGACGTGGATTCGTCGGATATGGCCTTCAAGATTGCTGGCTCGCTGGCGTTCAAGGAGTGCATGAAGCAGGCGCGGCCGGCGCTGCTGGAGCCCATCATGAATGTCGAAGTGTACGCGCCGGATCAATATTCGGGCGACATCATGGGAGACATCAGCTCGCGGCGCGGGCGGATTAGCGGTAGCGAGACCCGCGCATCCAACGTGGTTGTGAAAGCGCAAGTGCCACTGGCGGAGATGCTCTCCTACGCCAACGACCTGACATCCATGACACAGGGCCGCGCCAGCTATACGATGGAGTTCAGCCACTACGACTTTGTTCCCGGTGAGCAATCGGAAAAAATTATTGCTGCCGCGAAAGCAGCTCGCGCCGGACAAGCCGAGGAAGAAGAGGCGTAGCCGGCTGGTCGGCCAAATTGGTGCTTGTTGCCGTGCAGCGCCTCTGCGCTAATAGCTCTCTATGAAAAAAGACGTCCGCAACACCTGGCGCGCGGCAACGCGCGCGATTCACGGTGGCGAGGATCGGCACGGCATCGGCGCGCCGGTGACCACTCCCATCGCGCGCGCTTCCACGTTTACCTTTGCGAGTACAGCGGAGATGAAACGCTGGGCCGAGGGCCGCAGCAAAGCGTACATCTACACTCGCTATGGCAACCCCACGCTGAGCGTGGCGGAAGAAAAAATCGCCCTGCTGGAGGGAGCGGAGGCCGCCGTCGTAACGGCGTCGGGGATGGCGGCGATTACCAGTGCGCTGCTCTCCGTGCTCCAAGCGGGCGATGAAGTAATCGCCACGCGCCAGTTATACGGGGGCAGCTACCGGTTGCTGCGCGACATCCTCCCGCGGCTCGGTATCCACATTCACCACGTGGAAAACGATCTGGCAGGGATGGACGCGCTCGTGAATCCGAATACCCGCGTGCTCTACGTGGAGACGCCGACAAATCCCACACTGCGGCTGGTGGATCTGCGCAAAGCGGTATCGTTCGCGCGACGGCACAGACTTGTTTCCATTGTGGACAACACATTCGCCACGCCGGTGCTGCAAAGGCCGCTGGCGCTGGGCTTCGACATGACCGTGCATAGCGCGACAAAATATCTCGGCGGGCACTCCGATTTGATTGCCGGAGCCGCAGCCGGCAGCCGGAAATATATGGCCGGCGTTCGGCAAATGATCATCTATCTCGGCGGTTCCATGGACCCGGAGGTGGGCTTCCTGCTCATCCGTGGAATCAAAACGCTGGAGACACGCGTTGAACGGCAGTGTAAGAACGCAATGGCGGTAGCGAAATTCCTGGAGAAACATCCCAGGGTTGAACGCGTACATTATCCCGGACTGAATTCCCACCCCGATCACGCGCTGGCGAAGAAGCAGATGAGCGGTTTCGGCTCCATGCTGGCTTTCGACATGAAGGGCGGCATCGCTGCGGCTCGGCGCGTTTGCGACCGTGTGCGGGTATTTCTGCTGGCGGCGAGCCTCGGCGGCGTGGAATCGTTGGTCGTGCTGCCCCTGTACACGTCGCATTACAAAATGAGCGCCAAAGAGTTGGCGGCAGTCGGGGTTTCTCCGGGCACGATCCGCGTTTCGGTCGGACTCGAAGATGCCCGCGATCTGATCGACGACCTGAAACAAGCTCTGGCCTGACTCGCGGGTCACTAGTACTACGTGTTCCGAAAAGCCACGTCCAATCGGCAGAAAAAGTTGACCCCGCCTCTGACTTCCCTTTACACTTCGCCTAACCCGCCTGCTTAGATGTCCGTCAGAGTAAGAGACGGCACCGGAGGCGGATGAGATCCAAACTCCGCGTGGGAGCCTGACAACTTCGAATCTGTCATAAACCTGATGAAGACCAGAGGCAGCATTATCCTCATCGCCGCAGTTGCCTTGTTCGCGCTTGCGGGCTGCGAGGAAACAGCGAAGCGCACGGTCCGCGCGCGCCCGCCGGAAACGTCTCTGGCTCAGGTACGGGTTCCCGCCACTCTGCCGTTGAACCGCAATCGTATTCAGGCGCAGGCACTTTCTCCGCAGCCCCCAACCGCTGCCGCCCTGCTCATTCCTGCAGTGAAATCGGCGGTTCGCTCCGGTGAACAGAATTACAAGGCCGGACGCTTGGAAAAAGCTCGCAAAGACCTGGATCGGGCCATGGACTGGATGCTGGCCAGCGGCTTGGACGTCCAATCCGATCCGCGGCTCCGCGATGTTTTCGACAAGCTCGCGGATACCATGCACGCATATGAGCTGGCCGCCCTGCGGGAAGGAGAGGGCGTCAGCGAACAGCGCGCGGAACCCGCTCCCATTGATGAAATCGCCGAAATGGCGCTCCCGCCGGACCCCACGCTGAAGGCGCGCATCGCTGCTGATCTGCCGTTGATTTCGCACGACCTTCCGCTGACGGTGAACGACCCGGTGATTTCCTATCTTCATTTTTTCCAGACGGCGCGCGGACGTGCCATCGTGGAAGGCGGCCTGCGGCGCGCGGGGCGCTACCGCGAAATGATCTCGCGGGTGCTGCGCGAGGAAGGGCTTCCGCAGGATCTCATCTATCTGGCGCAGGCGGAGAGCGGATTCCGTCCGCTCGCGCTATCGCGAGCGCGCGCGCTGGGCATGTGGCAGTTCATGCTCTTTCGGGGCCGGGAGTACGGCTTGAAACGGACGTGGTGGATTGACGACCGGCAGGACCCGGAAAAGGCGACGCGCGCCGCAGCGCGCCATCTGCGAGACCTCTACGGCCAATTCGGCGACTGGTACCTGGCGCTCGCGGCGTACAACAGCGGGCCGGGTAACGTACAACGTGCTATCGAGCGCACCGGATACGCCGATTTCTGGGAGCTGTACAAGCGCAATGTACTGCCGCGCGAAACCAAAAACTATGTGCCAATCATTCTCGCGCTCACCCTGGTGGCCAAGGACGCCGCGCGCTACGGCATTGCCGTGGAGCCCGAGCCGCCCATTCGCCATGACGAAGTGAAGCCCGGGCGTCCCATCGACCTACGCCTCGTAGCGGACACGATCGACATCGAGGTGGACGTCCTGAAGGCCTTGAATCCGCAATTGCTGCGCACGGTTACGCCTGCGGACCCGGAATTTGTGCTGCGTTTGCCCGAAGGCACAGCCGAGCAGTTCTTTGCCGAGATCGCCGAGATCCCCGCCGAGAAGTGGGTAAATTCGCGGCGACACCGCGTGGAAGAAGGCGAAACGCTGAGCAGTATCGCGAAGAAATATCGCGCGGATGGAAAGGCGATCGCCTCTGCGAACGGCCTCGAGTCCGGCGTCCCGCTACAGGTCGGAGACAAACTGACCATTCCCTCCGTGACGCACGCGGCTGGCCTGGGACAGTTGGTGCGCTACAAAGTGCGCCGCGGCGATACGGTGCCTTCCATCGCCGAACAGTTTAGCGT
>DASYRO010000481.1:0-3469 GCA_036004385.1 Candidatus Acidiferrales bacterium | reverse complement strand
CCTCTTCCGAGCGCCGCCTTGGAATCTTTGATGTACTTTAGGTCGGGGAAAAGCGAAAAAACGAAAATGGAGAATAGAAAATAGGCCTGCTGACTTACTATTGTGTCCTACTTTCTATTTTATTTTTTAGCGATGTAGGATGCATCGCTACTTGACGGTGAACGAAAAGCTTTTCACTAGCACGCCGTCCACGAACACTTTCAGGGTTTGCTGCCCTTCCGGCTCGTCGGGTGCCACCTTCCAGTACCGTACCAGGAGGCCGCCCTTTGTCTCCGCCAAGCTTTCGTCGGCTGGGTTGTCCACCGGCACGCCCGCGGCGGCCGCAGCCGCCTGTAATTCAGCCATAGCTTCAATTACGAACTCGGTACGCAGCTTGACGGACGGCCGTGACGTCCGGAACCGCAGCACAAAGCCATACAGCGACCCGGGAGAGTGAGATACCGTCGAAGCGGGCGTGAACAGGGCGTCTCCATTTGCTTTGGTTCCAAATACGCCGAAGTCCGCCTGATAGACGTCGAAGTCCGGCGCCACTTTAGCGATCACCGCTTGCGCCGGCGGAATTATCGACCACACGATACCGGCGATCGTTGCGTAGGCCGCCAATGCCCACAGGGCCCAACGCATGGTGCTCGGCGGTTTCGTCAGCGCGTAGGGCTGCCGCACAAAATGCCGCCCGTGAAGAATGGTGATGAGTTTTTCAACCACGAGGAACACCGCAAGTACGACGGCAATTATGAGCGCCTCGGACCGAGAGGTATACGGTTCCAATGGATCGAAGATCGGTTCCGGCAACCCCAGCGCGATCAGGACCCACAACAGCAGCACGCCGAGAAGGATGGATTCGGTGAGAGCGTCGAGCACGCCGAAGCCGCTCTGGCCGACATAAAAGTATCCTCCGCCCGGCCAGAGGATCGAACGCCGAACCATCTCCCCATTCGTCGCGAATGCGAGGTGACACTGCGCGCACTCCTGCGGCGCCGCCGGCAGTGCAGCTACACAATTCGGGCACAACGAAACTGGACCTTGCGCCTGGCTGCTTTCGCTCGTGCTCATCGGGAGAAGTTCGTTGAGAAGCAGCCGGAGTTTCTTCGCGTCTTTGCGTTGTACGTTCCAATATTTTTCTTTCTTACCGTCGCGATACGTAAGTTGCACCGATCCGCTGAACAAGCCAGCGCTTACTTTTGCTTCCGCCACGTCGCCCAGCCGGATACTCCGCACCGCATGGCCCCACTCCCACTTACCGAATGACTTCACCTTTGCGTGAAACGCCAGGATGCGGCGATTGGTGATGATCAGCATCGTCCGAGTAACGGCGTAGGAAAAACGTCCCAGTGTCAGTTGCTCGACCGCGGAAAGGGGCTCTTGTGCTCGTGCGATATAAAATACGGCTTCGTCGCGCTCCAGGACTTTCAGCAGAATGTCCTTTAGTCGCCCAAGCGACTCGTCCGCTTGCTTGCGGATGGACTTTTTCTCCGCGCCTTCGGAATCAGCGTAGAGCGTGTCCAGCCGGACTGGAATTCCTTCGCGCGCATCAATCTGCGCCAGGGCATTGGAATGAATGGGAGTATCTTTGGCGGGCATGGGTCCTCCTCCACCGACCGGGAGCTAATTGCGCGCCACTCTAGCAAGCCGGCCTGCGTTGCGCAATTGTAATTTCCCAGCGAGCTCCAGGTTTTGCCGGAACCTGCATCCCGGAGCCGGAGCGGCCTTTTTTCAGTATCTTGAGTCTGAGGAATCTGCCTCGTCGGCGGATTTGGAATTCGTTGTACACTGGCTGCTCATGCCCCCCGCGCCGCACCGCATCGTTTCCGGCCAGGCCTTCGATCCTGCCGAGCGGGAAATTGACGCCTCCGTCCGCCCGAAGAAGTTCGGCGAATTCATCGGCCAGTCGCGCCTGAAAGAAAACCTGGAAATCGCGGTGCAGGCGGCGCGCAGCCGCGGCGAGGCGCTGGACCACGTCCTGCTCTTCGGCCCGCCCGGGCTGGGCAAGACGACGCTCGCGCAAATTCTCGCCAACGAGCTCGGCGTAGTCATCAAGACCTCCAGCGGGCCGCTGCTGGAGCGTAAAGGCGACCTTACCGCCGTGCTCACCTCGCTCGAAGCGCGCGAAGTATTTTTCCTCGACGAAATTCACCGCCTTCTGCCCAGCATCGAAGAAATTCTTTACCCCGCGATGGAGGACTACCGCATCGACCTGGTGATTGGCCAGGGCCCGGGCGCGCGCATCCATGCGTACAAGCTCAACAAGTTCACGCTGATCGGCGCCACCACGCGCGCGGGACTCATCACCGCGCCGCTGCGCTCGCGCTTCGGCATTGTGCACCGCCTGGATTTCTACACGCCGGACGATTTGTACGAGATTGTGTTGCGCTCGGCGAAGATTCTCAATATTCCGATCGACGGCGACGGCGCGCGGGAAATCGCCCGCCGCGCGCGCGGCACTCCGCGCGTGGCCAACCGCCTGCTGCGCCGCGTCCGCGACTACGCGCAGGTAAAAGCCGACGGAAAAATCTGGCTCAACGTCGCCCGCGAGGCTCTGCAGATGCTCGGCGTGGATGAACACGGACTCGACGACATGGACCGCCAGCTCCTGCTCACCATCATTCAGAAATACAACGGCGGGCCGGTGGGGCTGAACACGCTGGCCGCGTCGCTCAGCGAGGAAGAAGACGCCATCGAAGAACTCTGCGAACCGTACCTGATGCAGATGGGTCTGCTGGACCGCACGCCGCGGGGCCGCGTCGCCACGCCACGCGCTTACCAGCACCTCGGCGTCACCGACACCCGCCCCCAACACGGACTTTTTTGATCCGCAGATTACGCAGATTTCGCCGATTTAAAACACAGAAAATAGAAAATGGAAAATTGAAAATAGGCTGGCCAAATCCATGCTGCAATTTCGCGTTTCGAGTCTTGAATTTCGTGTCTCCTTTTATCTCTTTTCACTTTTCTTCTGCGTAATCTGCGTAATCTGCGGATAGAATCTTTCCCCCATGGTTGGCACGAAGAAAATTTACCTCTCGCTTGGTTCCAACTTGGGCGATCGCGCGGCGAACATCGCGGCCGCCATTGCGGCTATAGGCGAGGCAGGAGTGCGCGCGACCAAGCAGTCGTCGCTCTACGCCACGGAACCGGTGGATCTGCCGACGCAGCCGTGGTTCCTGAATTGCTGCGTCGAGGCGGAAACCGCGCTGATGCCGCGCCAGCTTCTGCACGCGCTGAATGAAATCATGAAAAGCATCGGCGGTAGAAAAATGGTGCGCAAGGGCCCGCGCGCGATGGATATTGATATTCTGCTCTACGGGTCGAGTCACATTTCCGCTGCGGACTTGGAAATCCCGCATCCGCGCATGGCCCAGCGCCGCTTCGTGCTCGTCCCGCTGGCGGAAATCGCTCCCTCGCTGCGCCATCCGCTGCTCAAGCGCACCATCGCAGAGCTGCTCGCCGATTGTCCGGATACGGCCCGCGT
>DASYRO010000480.1:0-3540 GCA_036004385.1 Candidatus Acidiferrales bacterium | reverse complement strand
TCCGCGCGACCGTGTGGCGCGCAACCAGCTAGGCCGCGTGCTTTTCCTGCAAAAGAAATATGCCGATGCGATTCGCGAATTCCAGAAATCGCTGGAAGTCGATCCTGAAGACCTGGAAGCTCACTACAACCTGATGCTGTGTTACAACGGCCTCGGCGACGAGGCCCGCGCGAAAGAACATCAGGCGCGCTACCTACGCTTCAAGGCCGACGAGTCGGCGCAAGCGCTCACCGGCCCGTACCGCCTCCGCAACCCCGAAGACAATAACGAGCGCCAGGCCATTCACGAGCACGGCTCCGTGGCGCTGGGCCGGCGTATTTCTGCGGCACCAGCGCGGCGCGCCGAACGTGCTGCGCCCGTTCGCAACTCCGGAAACGATTAACGAATGGACCTCGCCCGGAATTATCATGCCCCCAGGAGAATGAGCTTATGACGTGGATCCGTACCGTTCCCTTGTTCGAAGGCGGCGAAGTACTCCGCCGCGCCATCGAAGACCAGAAAGCGATGTATCCAGCCGAATACATGGTGCCGATCCATCCCACGTCCGAAGGCCCGTCGCAGATTGTGATGTCGCACAGCTTGATTCCCCGGGCGCTGTATCATGCCTTCGCGACGTTCGGCGCGCTGTTGTCTCCGGAAGTGCCACTCACGCGCCGGCAGCACGAGATGATTACCACGGTCGTATCCGTCACGAACCGGTGCGTCTATTGAATCGAATCTCACGCAGAGTTTCTGCGTCGCGTCACGCTGGATGCAAGTATGGTCGAAGCGCTGGAGAAGGACTACACGACGGCGCCGATTTCGCAGCAGGAGCGCGTGATGCTCGATTACGTCGTGCAAATCACGCGCGACGCCACGCGCATCGGGCCGCCGCACATGGAAAAATTGCGCGCCGCGGGTTTTGACGACCGCGCCATTTTGCAGATCACTTTGATGGCCTCGTGGTTCAACTACATCAATCGCGTCGCCGACGCGCTGGGCGTCGGGCGCGCCGGATAGCTTCATGCGGCCTCGTCGATTCCGGAGGTGGGCGCGCTGGCCGTTGACAATTTTCGCCGTCTCGCTGGCTCTCGCCGCATTCGCGCAGAAGAAGGCAAAAACTCCCCCAGCCGCGCAGCCTACACCCGGAACGATTCAGTTTCGCGAAATCTCGCGGACCGCGGGCATTCGCTTCACGCACCACAATGGCGCGTTCGGCAAAAAATATTTGCCGGAAACGCTCGGCCCCGGCTGCGCCTTCATTGATTTCGACCGCGACGGCCTGCCGGACATCTTTCTCGCCAACGGAACCGACTGGCCCGGCCGCCCCAAAAAACTTTCCACGCCGAAGCTCTACCGCAACAAAGGTGGCGGCGCATTTGAAGACGTGACCGCGCGTGCGGGCCTGGCCATTGAAATGTACGGCATGGGCGTCACCGTCGGGGATTACGACAACGACGGCTACGACGATTTGTACCTTACCGCGCTGGGCCAGAGCCGCCTGTTCCACAACAACGGCAACGGCACGTTCACCGACGTCACGCAGAAAGCGGGGCTGGCTGTCCCCAATGAATTCAGCACCAGCGCAGCGTGGCTCGACTACGACAAGGACGGCCGCCTCGATCTCGTCGTCGGCAACTACGTACGGTGGACTCCACAAACGGACATTTTCTGCACGCTGGATGGCACCGCGAAGTCTTATTGCACACCGGAATCCTATCCGGGCGCGTCAGCGCGGTTGTGGCACAACCTCGGCAACGGCACGTTCGAAGACGCCACGAAGAAAGCCGGACTCTACGACCCCACGTCGAAGACGCTCGGCGTCGCCATCCTCGACGCCAACAGCGACGGCTGGCCGGACATCGCGCTGGCTAACGATACGCAGCCCAACAAACTCTATTTGAATAGCGGCAAGGGAACTTTCACCGAAAAAGGTGTGCTCGCGGGAATTGCCTTCAGCGAGGATGGCGTGGCGCGCGCTGGCATGGGCATTGACGCCGCGGACTACGACCGCTCCGGCCACGCCAGCATCCTCATCAGCAATTTCGCCAACCAGATGCTCGCGCTCTATCACAACGAGGGCAACGGGCTCTTCGTGGACGAAGCGCCGCGCTCGGAGGTGGGCCGCGGCAGCCTGCTCACGCTGGGCTTCGCGTGCTTTTTCTTCGATTTCGATTTGGATGGCTGGCTGGACATCTTCGTCGCCAACGGTCACATCGAAGCCGGTATCGAGCGCATCCAGAAGCGCGTGAAGTACGCGGAGCCGCCGCACGTCTTCCGCAACGCGGGCCGGGGAAAATTTGACGAAGTGACGTCGAAGCTGGGCCGCGAATTCGCCGCTCCCCGCGTGGCGCGCGGCGCGGCGTACGCAGATATAGATAATGACGGCGATTTGGATTTGCTGGTGACCACCAACGGAGGCCCGGCGCTGCTGTTCCGCAACGACGGTATCACAAATCGCTCGCTGCGCGTCCGCTTGCACAGCACCAAATCGAATCGCGATGGTATCGGCGCGGTCGTCAAGCTCTCCGCCGGCGGGCAAACGCAATCGCAGATGCTGCGTAGCGGGTCGAGCTATCTTTCGCAGAGCGAGTTGGTGCTCACCTTCGGGCTCGGCAATCGCACGCAGGCCGAGAGTGTGGAAGTGCGCTGGCCCTCCGGACAAGTGGACAAGCTCGCGAACGTTGCGGCGGGACAGACCATCACGGTGCAGGAAGGTAAAGGAAAAATTTCCGCGGCGCCGTACCGGTAGTCAAGGTGGCAGGGCGGAGCTTTAGCTCCGACACACCTGCCCTGGATTGAGTATGTGGCGCTGCGTAGGCTTCAACCCACGCAGCGCCAGAATAAGGATTAGCGCGATCAACGGCGGAGCTAAAGCTCCGCCCTGCCAAAGCGAACCCGGATAGAGACTCCAATATTCTTTCCGTCGCCAATTGGTCTGCGTGCCGCTAAGATACGGGCCATGCGTCGACCTGAAAGCGCGCGCTGTCATCCTGAGTCCCGACGGTTTGGTTCGGGACGAAGGATCTCTCTTTTTTTTGCGAGCTTCACGCTTTCGACGCCGTCGGTCGCATTGGTTCTCATTTCCTTCTTCATCGTCGCCGCATTCGTGGCGCACTCGCAAACGAAGGCCGCTGATCCGGCGGCCGCAATCCGCAAAAACAATCTTGGCGTCGCCTACATGAACCAGCAGCGCATGGCGCAGGCGCTCGAGCTTTTCCGCGAGGCGCAGAAAATCAATCCCAAGCTTGCCGTAGCGCGGCTGAATGAAGGCATCGCCCTGCTGAACTTGCAGCGCACCGCGCAGGCGCGTGTGGTGCTGCTCGACGCCGCCAAACGCATGCCAGAAAACCCGCGCGTCTGGTACAACCTCGGGCTGCTCTACAAAAATTCGAACGATGTGGACGAAGGCATCGCTGCGTTCGAACAGGCGGCGAAACTCGCACCGGAGGACGCCGATGCGCAGTACTTCATCGGCACACTGCTGGTGCAAGCGCAGCGCTTTGACGAGGCCATCGCCGCGTTTGCGCGCGCTATCAAGCTGAACCCGTTTCACGTTTC
>DASYRO010000479.1:0-1906 GCA_036004385.1 Candidatus Acidiferrales bacterium | reverse complement strand
CTCGTCGTTCCTCACGCTGCTGCTCGCGTTCTTATATTCCCTGCTCGCGGTGATTACCTGGCCGGTGCGCCAGATTTGGCGGCTCTTTCGCCGCCGCCGCGCCTACCGCGCAGCCCGCGTGAAGCGCGTGGTCATCGTCGGATTTGATGGCATGGACCCTGAGCTCGCCGCACGCTGGATGGACGCGGGCAAGCTCCCCAATCTCGCCGCGCTGCGCAGCGCTGGAACTTTTCGCACGCTGGCCACGACGAATCCGCCGATTTCGCCGGTGGCTTGGTCAACTTTTCTCACCGGCGTAAACCCGGGCAAGCACAACATCTACGATTTTCTTGCTCGCGATGCGAACACGTACATGCCGTACCTTTCCTCCGCGCAAGTCCGCGACGCGCGCCGCCACCTGCGCCTCGGTAGGTACTCGATTCCGCTCGGCCGCCCGCGCATCAGCGCGCTGCGCAAAGGCAAGCCCTTCTGGCACTACTTGGGCGAGGCTGGCGTGTTTTCGTCCATAATCCGCGTGCCGATTACTTTCCCGCCGGAAAAATTTTCCGGCGTGCTGCTATCCGGAATGTGCGTGCCCGATTTGCGCGGCAGCCAGGGCACGTTTTGTTTTTTCTCCGACTCCGCAAACGGCGCAGCGCCGGAAGAAGGCGGCTTGCGCATCGCGCTCGAGAGAAACGGCGGCGGCCTCCGCTCGTACATCCCCGGGCCGGAAAACCCGTTGCGCCCTGGTGCGAAAAACGAAATGCGCGCGCCATTTACACTGCATCCCGATATCGCGGCGAAAACCGCGCAACTGCGGCTCAATGGCCACCGCGTCACGTTGAAGCAAGGCGAATATTCCGATTGGCTCGACGTCGAATTCCGCGCTGCGCTGGGCTTCACCGCACGCGGTATCTGCCGGTTTCTACTGAAAGAAATTTCTCCGCGCGTCGAGCTGTACGCCACGCCTGTCAATATTGACCCGCGCAAGCCCGCGCTGCCGATCTCTCATCCGCTCACGTATTCCATTTATCTGGGAAAACTGCTGGGCCCGTTTGCCACGCTGGGGCTCGCCGAAGATACCTGGGCGCTGAACGAACACGTGCTGGACGACGCGTCCTTTCTCGAGCAGTGCTACCTGATTCATGCCGAGCGTGAGCGGCAATTCTTCGATGCGCTGGAAAAAACGCCGCAAGGCGTTTGCGTGTGCGTCTTCGACGTCACTGACCGCGTGCAGCACATGTTCTGGCGGCATACCGTTCCCGGTCATCCCGCCGCGCACGCCTATCCCGAGAGCAGCGCGCTTGGTACGCCGCCCGGACTGGTCATCGAAGATCTGTACCGCCGCATGGACGCGCTGATTGGGCGCATCCGCGAGAAGCTCGACGCGCAGATGCTGTTCCTGGTCGTCTCCGACCACGGGTTCAAGTCCTTCGAACGCGGATTCAACCTCAACGCATGGCTGCATGCCAACGGCTATCTCGCGCTGAAGGACGGCAAGCGCGAAAGCGGCGAATGGTTTGCGGACGTGGACTGGTCGCGCACGCGCGCGTACGGCATGGGCCTGAACGGTCTGTACATCAACCAGCAGGGCAGGGAACGGCAGGGCATCGTCGCGCCGGGCAGCGAAACGTCGGCATTAAAACGAGAGTTGCTCGAAAAATTGCGCGGACTGGCCGACCCGAAATCCGGCCGCGTGGCTATCAATAGCGTTGCCGATCGCGACGCGGCGTATGGCGGGCCGTATACGGAAAATTCGCCCGACCTGATTCTGGGTTACGCGCCGGGCTTTCGCGCGTCGTGGGAAACGGTGAAGGGTGAAGTGAAGGGCGCCGCATTTGAAGACAACCGCAAAGCCTGGAGCGGTGACCATTGCATTGACCCGCTCGCTGTTCCAGGCGTGCTTTTTTCTAACTGGAAGATCGAA
>DASYRO010000478.1:0-3828 GCA_036004385.1 Candidatus Acidiferrales bacterium | reverse complement strand
CTGAGCTCGCCCAGCCGCGCCTGGCTGGCCTGCGCGGAGTGCCGAATCCGGCGGCCCAGACGCATCACCGGCAGCACCACCAGCGGCACGAAGATGAGCGAGCCGACGGTGAGCTTCCAGTCCTTGATGAACAGGACCGTGAGAAAGCCGAGCAGCGAAAATGACTGGCGGAAAAAATCGGCGAGCCATTCGGAGAGCACGCCGCGCACGCGCTCCACGTCGCTGATGACCGCGGACATCAACCGTCCCGTGGGATGGTGCTGGAAGAATCCGATGGGCTGGCGGATCAGCTTGGCGTACACGCGGTTGCGTAAATCCGCGACGCCCGCGTGGCCCACGTACTGGATGAGTGTGTTGCCGAAATATTCGGCGATGCCCTTGCCGAAAAAGAGCACGACGAGAGAGATGGAAAGAATTGTCCACACGTGGCGGATGCTCGCCGGAAAAAATGAATTGAGATAAATGGTGTAGTGCGTCCAGGGAATGGTGAGCAGGGCCAGGCGCGAATCCGGAGCGTGCGGATCGAGCACACGGTCCACGACCGGCTTGATCATCAGCGCGGTGGTGGCTTCTCCCACGCCGACCACGGCCATCAGCAGGATGGCCAGCGCCAGCCGGCCGGAATACGGCCGCACGTAGCGCATCAGCCGCCGGAAATCATTGCGGGAGTCCACGAACCGGCATCCTCCGAAGACAACGCGCGGAACGCGAGAGCGTTACGCTATGTGGCGCATCCGGAAAAGTCAAGGCGTGGGCTGCTCCATGTCGCGATGTGATACTTTCACGGCATAGCCGCGCCTGGCCAGCGCGCGGCGCATGGCTTCGGCCATCATCACCGAGCGGTGACGCCCACCGGTGCAGCCGAAGGCGATGGTCAGATAGCTCTTCCCTTCCCGGATATAGTGCGGAATGAGAAACGCCAGCAAGGTATCGGCGCGGCGCAGAAATGTGCCGGTCTGCGGAAACGAGCGGATGTAGCGCGCCACGCGCGGGTCGCGGCCGGTTTTTGGGCGCAGCGCCGGGATGAAATGCGGGTTGGGAAGAAAGCGCACGTCGAACACCAGGTCGGCATCGCTGGGCACGCCGAAGCGGTAGCCGAAGCTCGTGAGCGAGACGAGCATGGGACGCCGCCGCGGATTCTGAAAACGGTGAGTGATGAACTGGCGCAGCTCGTGCACGTTGAACTTGGTGGTGTCAATGATCAGGTCGGCCCTCTTGCGGATGGGCGTCATCAGGCGGCGTTCGCGGTGGATGCCTTCGCGGACGGTCAGCTCGCGGCCCAGCGGATGCGGGCGGCGCGTTTCCGAAAAACGCCGCAGCAGGGCTTCGTCGCCGGCCTCGATGAACACCAGTGAAGTGGGATGGTCCTTGCGGAGTTTCTTGTAAATCGCGGGAAGGCGGGAAAGATTTCCGCCCTCGCGGGCGTCCACCAGCAGCGCCGCGCGCTCGATTTCTCCGCCGCCTTCGACGCACAGCTCGCTGAAACTGGTGATGAGATCGACGGGCAGATTATCCACGCAGTAGAAGCCGAGGTCTTCGAAGGTGCGCAGGACGGAGCCTTTTCCGGAACCGCTCAGACCGGTGAGAAGAACCATCTGGCGGAACCCGCGAGATGCGTCGCGTTTCATGGCACGCGGCCTTAGGATTTCACTCTGCGCTGGTGCGTGCTGGGAATGCGCAGATCCTCGCGGTATTTGGCCACGGTGCGGCGCGTGACGCGCACGCCTTCCTCTTCCAGGCGCTTGGCGATCTGCTCGTCGGTGAGCGGGTGGTAAGTGTCTTCTTCCTCGATCATTTTCTTGACGTGGCGCTTCAGCGTCATCAAGGAAATGTTGCCGCCCTCCGGGCCGTTGACCGACTCGGAGAAAAAGAAGCGCAGCTCGAACACGCCCTGCGGCGTGTGCGCGTATTTGCTGGCCACCGCGCGGCTAACCGTGGACGGGTGCACGCCGACTTCCTCGGCGACTTCCTTGATCATCATGGGCTTGATGTAGTCGATGCCGTGGTCGAAGAATTCGCGCTGGCGGCGGATGACGGACTGGCAAACCTTGACGATGGTGTGCTTGCGCTGCTCGATATTCTTGATGAGCTGGATGGCGGCGCTGAAGCGTTCCTTGACGTAGTTGCGGACGTCGCGGTCGGCGGCATCGCGCGCCAGCAGGCGGCGGTACACGGGACTCAGCCGCAACTGCGGCAGGTCATCCTCGTTCATGAACACCTGCCATTCGTCGTCCACCTTGCGGAAATAAACGTCGGGCTCGACCAGGCGCGCTTCCGTCTTGTTGTAGCGCAGGCCAGGGCGCGGATCGAGTTTCTTAATGACGTCCACCGCGCGCTTGACCAGCTCGATGGGACGGTTCAGCGCGCGCGCGATTTCCTTGTGCTGATTATTTTGCAGCGACTTCAGGTGATCGGAAACGATCTGCTGGGCTAGCGTATTTCCCGGGTCGAACGCCTTGAGCTGCAGCAGGAGACATTCGCGCAGATCGCGCGCGGCCACGCCGATGGGGTCGAACTCCTGCACCACGGCCAGCGCTTCTTCGACGTCATCGGCAGTGTAATTTCCCGCCGCGGTGATTTCTTCCAGCGTGGCCGTCAGGTAGCCGTTCTCGTCGAGGTTGCCAATGATGCTCTCGGCGATCTCCCGCACCGTTTCGCTGCAAATGCTGACGCGCAATTGCCAGTCGAGATGCGCGGCAAGACTCTGCGGAGAAGAAAGAAATTTCTCAAAGGATGGCCGCTCGATTTCTTCGTGCTCGTGCGCGCCTTGTCCGCCGCCGGTGTCCAGATACTGTCCGAAGAAGGAGCCGAAATCGAATTCGTCGAACGGATTGGGCGCTTCCGTCTCCGGAACTTTTTCGGTTTCCGCCTTGACGAAAGTTTCCTCAGTGTAGCTTTCACTGGCCAGCCCGTCGTCGCCGACTTCCTCGAGCACGGGATTGGCGACCATCTCTTGATTGATCATCTCGCGCAGCTCCAGCCGGTTTAGCGCGAGCACACTGACCATCTGCACCAGACCCGGCGTGAGGATCTGCTTCTGCGAAACTTTCAGATGGAGTCTTGGTTGCAGCCAGTTCATGTCAGTTCAGCGAAAAATTCTCTCCCAGATAAATCCGGCGCACATCCGGATCCTGACTCAGTTCCTTCGGACGTCCCTTTCGAAAAATGCGGCCGTCGCTGATGATGTAAGCGCGATCGGTGACGCGCAGCGTTTCGCGGACGTTGTGGTCGGTCATGAGCACGCCGATGCCGTCGTTGCGCAGCCCGGCGATGATTTTTTGCAGCTCGATGACGGTGACCGGGTCAATCCCCGAAAACGGCTCGTCGAGCAAAATGAATTGCGGCTCCAGCACCAGCGAACGGGCGATTTCCAGGCGCCGGCGCTCGCCACCGGATAGGGTGTGGGCCGGGTTGTGACGCACGGTTTCCAGGCCCATCTGCGCGAGTAGCTCTTCCAGGCGGTCGCGGCGCTGCTCCGGCGTCAGAGGCAGGGTCTCCAGCACGGCGAGCAGGTTTTCTTCTACGGTTAGTTTACGAAAGACGGAAGGCTCCTGGGGCAGGTAGCTGATGCCGCCGCGGGCCCGCAGGTACATAGGCAGGTCGGTAATGTCTTCGCCATCGAGAAGTACCCGCCCGGCATCGGGGCGGGCCAAGCCCACCAGGATGTAAAACGTGGTGGTTTTGCCGGCGCCGTTGGGTCCCAGAAGGCCGACGACCTCTCCCTGGGCTATTTCCAGGTCAACGTGATCCACCACCGTGCGCCCACGGTAGGACTTGCGGAGCTCGAGGGCTTGGAGCGTCGGCATGATGGGCTGTTAATCGACGCGA
>DASYRO010000477.1:0-5468 GCA_036004385.1 Candidatus Acidiferrales bacterium | reverse complement strand
GAAACCATGGCCCGCAATCCTTCCCAGACGTGGTTGGTGGTCATACCCGTGCGCACCACGTCACCGAAATATGTGGACACGTGCAAGTAGGCCCCGGCGCGAACCGCGCGGTCGTGACACATGGCGATGAACCCGATAGACGAGCCGATGCTGGTCCCCAAAATGCCCAATTTGCCGTAGCCCATCTGCTCGAGCCAGCGCAGGCAGCGCCGCACGTCCATGACCGCCTGGCGATTCGCCTGGATGGTCAAACCGATATTCGGCCCCACGAGATGGTCAGCGCGCTCATGGCCCGGAGCGTTGCGCTCCTCGTGGTACGGCAGGGTCAGGCGCAACGCAGAAATGCCGACGGTATTCAGCCAGCGGCAAATGGGCACGTGGTTATCAGCCTTGGCGTTCCAGTTGGGCATGACGACGACGGCGGGCCCGGACTTTTTCGCCGCGAAGAATCGCGCACGCACCAGATTGTTTTCCGCCCACGGCGATTCGACCGCGCTGGTAAACGTCAGGAGGTCGTCTTCGAGCCGGTAATCCGTCGCCGCGTCGGTGGCGAACCACTGCTCGCTCGCCGCGATGGTCTCGTCCGCAAACTGGCGCAAGAATCCCCGCGGGTCTTTTTCGTCCGCCCGGCCGCCGATATGTTCGAGCCCCCAGGAAAACGGGAAGACGCGGCGGTTGTTGTCCGTGGTCCACCGCGCGTGCTCGTAGCGCCGGATTTTTTGTTCGAGCCAGGACATAGTCTGTAGGCGAACCATTATCGGGGTCACCGCCGCGAAGTGTCAAACGCGCGTCGCTGAACCGTTTCATTCGCCGGTCAAGATGCCGCGGGCAGTGTTATTCTGTGTTTCTACACCCTGCACCCTAACCCCTACACCCTTCTTCCTTGGACACGCTTTCTGCGCCGCTCCTTGAGCGCCTCTCCCGCTTGTGGCAGAGTGCAGCCATGCAGGAAGTGCATCCTCTCGTCGAGCAGCAATTTAGCTATATCCCTATCGATTTCTTTTTAATGTACGTCAGCTTTGTTCTGGGGCTGATGGTCGGAAGTTTTCTGAACGTGTGCATCCGCCGTCTGCCGAGGGAAGAACCCGCAGAGCGCTCCATCGTGAAGCCGCGTTCGCATTGTCCGCAGTGCAAGTCGCCTATCGCGTGGTACGACAACATACCTGTCGTCAGTTTTCTCTTGCTCGGCGGCAAGTGCCGCGCGTGCAAGACAAAAATTTCGGCAATCTATCCGGCGGTGGAATTGTTAACGGCACTGCTCTTTCTGGCGTGCGTCATCGTATTTGGCGCATCGCTGGCGGCGCTGAAGTGGGCGCTGTTTTCCTGCATCCTTCTGGTACTGGTGTTCACCGATATTCTCGACCGCATTCTGCCCGACCCAGTCAATTATTTTGGGCTGGGCGCAGGATTGCTGCAGTCATTCTTCTTCGCACCGGCCGACGGCTCCGCGGAATGGCTGGCATGGAAACTCTTCGCTTATCCTCCACCAACTGCAGTGCTGTCTTTTGCGGATGCGCTGTTTGGCGCCGCGCTCGGCGGCGGTCTTCTATGGTTGGTGGGCGAGGCCTATTTCAAGCTGCGCGGCCGGGAAGGAATGGGCTTCGGCGACGTCAAAATGATGGCCATGGCCGGCGCGTTTTTCGGCCCGCAGCGCACGTTTCTGACGGTCCTAGTTGGCTCGCTGCTCGGCAGTATACTGGGAATGCTCTTCATTCTCGTCCGACGCAAGGGCTCGGATTATGAACTGCCCTTCGGGGCGTTTCTCGGGGCGGCAGCCCTACTGGTGATTTTTTTCGGCAATCCCGTGCTGGACTGGTATCTTCGCACCGCCGGTCTTCGGTGACGCGCATGACGCCGTTGCTCACAATGCAACTTGCCGCGAACCAGCCCTTGCTGCTCGTCGCGGCGATTGTGTTCACGGCTCTACTGCTGCTCGTAGTTTTCCTGCTGATTCTTTCGCTGCGCAAATATCTGCAGCGAGAAACTGCCGCGGCCGGTGCGGAATCGTCGTTCGCCGCGGAGCACGCGCCGACCAGCCCCGCCATTCTTAGCGCGTCCATGCAGGACGTCATCCAGCGGCTCAAGGCGCAGGAAAAGGAACTCGAGCGGCTGCACCGTGAAGAAAAGCAGCGCGCCATGCAGACCGAGCGGCTCAGCGAAGCCGTCACGCGCAACATGCCCACGGGCCTGCTGCTCATCAACGCCAGCGGCCTAATTACGCTCGCCAATCCCGCCGCGCAAGCCGCGCTGGCCCTGGCCACGCTGAGCTACCGCCGGTTCGACGAAGCGCTCGGCGCGGATTCGCGCCTGGCGGGATTGTTGGCGGAATGCCTCCGCGACGGGCGCACCTTCCAGCGCGAAGAAGTCGAACACTTGACACCCTCTGGTGATCTTCGCCGTCTGGGCGTGAGCATTTCTCCGGTGCTGGCGCCGCCAGCGCATCTGCGCGGCCAGGCCAGCGACGCGGCGCCGGAAAAAATTGCCGGCGTGTTGTGCCTGCTCACGGACCTGACCGAACTGAATGCTCTCCAGAGACAGGTCCGGCTGAAGGAGAGTCTCGCGCTGCTCGGCGAGCTTTCCGCGGGCATCGCGCACGAGTTCAAAAGCGCGCTGGCGACTATCTCCGGCTATTCGCAGATCCTGCTCACCGAGGCAACCTCCCTGGATCAGGCGGAATGCGCCGAAAAGATTGTGCAGGAGTGCCGCGCGCTCACGCACCTGGTTACCGAATTTCTGCGCTTCGCGCGTCCGATGGAATTCACGCCCGTGAGTGTGGATTTGCGCGCGCTGATGGACCGAACGGTCGCCGAGTTGCGCCAGGAAATGCCGCGCGTCGCGATTTCCGCGGAGGGCCAGTTCGGCACGGTTCCCGGCGATGACGGCCTTCTCCGCCAGGCGCTGCTGAACCTGGCGCGCAACGCCGCAGAGGCTGCCGCCAGCAGCGGCGAAGTGCGCGTCCTTCTCCGCGGCGAGGTTGAGGAATCCGCAACGGCGGCCACGCAACGCATCGCCGTGCTCGATAACGGTCCGGGCATTGCCCCGGCCGATTTAACGCGCATCTTCCTGCCGTTTTATACGACGAAGACCTATGGGACGGGACTCGGCCTGGCCATCGTGCAAAAAATCGCCGTGCAGCACGGCGGCGAGGTCACCGCGCGCAATCTCCCCGAAGGCGGCGCCGAGTTCCTCCTGACGTTACCCATGCGGCAAGCACCGGCACGACAAGTGGTTGATTCGGCCCGGGGAGGCATCTAAACTCAGTAGGAGCGAATTTCGCCGAAGGTCATTCGCGAGGTGAGCGATGCGCAGAATCATTTCCGCACTTTTGGGCCTGCTGCTGGCATATCCCGCGGTTGTAGCCGCGCAACAGACCTCGCAGAAAAATCAGGAACTCCTCGAAGCAGCGCGTAAGGCCCGCGAGGCTAAGAAAAACGCGCCGAAGGCGAAATACGTCTTCACCAACGACAACATTCCCAAATCCGGCACCGGCGTATCCGTCGTGGGCACGACGCCGCCGTCCCCGGCCCCATCGAAAGCGGGCGCTGCGGCGGCCGCGGAAGAAGAAAAGAAATCCGACGAAGACAAGAGGAAGGAAGAAGCGGAGTGGCGCAAGAAGTTCGCCGAGGCCCGCGCCCGGCTGGCCACCGCGGAAAAAGAGCTGGACATTCTTCAGCGCGAGCTGAACCTCAACCAGCAACAGTATTATTCCGACCCCAACGTGGCCATGCGCGAACAGTATACGCGCACCGATATAAACAAGGGCCGCGCCGCCATCGACGCAAAAAAGATCGAAATTGATCAACTGAAAAAGACTCTCGAGACTCTCGAAGACGAACTGCGTCGCGCCGGCCTCCCGGCCGGTTGGGCCCGGCCGTAAGCAGCGGTGAGTAATCGGAGGCGAGTGAACAGCTCCTGAATTTCTGCTTGTGGTTTCTGAGTTCTGACACCTGATTCCTTTCGTCTGACTTCCCCACTTCCTTCATTCCCTTTCCGGAAACACGTCCCGCACGCGGCGCCGCGGCGGTTCAGAATCTGTGCTACAAAGGACGACATGGAACCCGTGCTGCTCGTCGAAGACAAGGCCGAGTTGCGCGCCATGCTGCGCAAGGCGCTGGAGCGCATGGGTTATGCGGTCGAAGACGCCGCCGACGGCAACTCGGCGGTAGCCAAAATCCGTGCACGCCGCTTTCTCGTTGTCCTGACCGACCTGAAGCTCCCCGGCCTTTCCGGCATAGAAGTCCTCCGCGAAGTGAAGGACGCCGATGGCTCCATCCCCGTCATTCTCATGACCGCGTACGGCTCGATCGAAGAAGCCGTCACCGCGATGAAAGAGGGCGCGTTCGATTTCATTCAAAAGCCGCTGGACCTCGAGCACCTCAAGCTGCTCATGGCTCGCGCGGCTCGCCAGCAGGAACTGCTTCGCGAAAATCTGATTCTGCGCGAAGAGTACGCCGCGCGTTACGGCTTCCCGCGCATCGTCGGCGAACATGCCGCGTTGAAGCAGGTGAGCCAGCAGGTGCAGCGCGTCGCGGCGACGGACTCCACGGTGCTGCTGCTGGGCGAGAGCGGCACGGGCAAAGAACTCTTCGCTCTCGCCATCCACCATCTCAGCCGGCGGCGCGAGAAACCCTTCGTCGCGTTGAATTGCGCGGCGATTCCCGAAGGGCTGGTGGAAAACGAACTGTTCGGCCACGAGAAGGGCGCCTACACCGGCGCGGGCGCGCGCAAAATGGGCAAGCTGGAAATGGCCCAGGGCGGCACGTTTTTTCTCGACGAAATCGGCGAACTGCCGCCGGCCATCCAGGCCAAGCTGCTGCGCGTGCTGGAAGAGCGCCGCTTCGAACGTGTCGGCGGCACGCAGGCCATTGACGTGGACGTGCGCATCGTCACCGCCACCAACAAAAATCTGCGCGAAGCCGTCGCACAAAAACTCTTCCGCGAAGATTTGTACTTCCGCATTGCCGCCGTGCCCATCGAAATTCCCGCCTTGCGCGAACGCGGCGACGACATCCTGCTGCTCGCTGAGCACTTCTTGGAGCGCTATCGCCGCGAATTTTCCAAGCCCGAGCTAGCGCTTTCTGACGATGCCCGCGCGCAACTCCATGCCTATGCCTGGCCGGGCAATGTGCGCGAATTGCAGAACACCATCGAACGCGCCGCCATCCTCGCCGATGGCTCTACGCTCGATTCCGCGGCGCTGCAACTTCCCGCCGCGCGTCCAACCGCCGCACAAGTCCCCGCCGGCATGCTTGACGCCGGCATTCTCGATGAATCGTTTTCGTGGGAGGGCACGCTGGACGAAGTCACGTCACGCGCCACACAGGCCATCGAACGCTACAAAATCGAAACCGCTCTCCGCGAATGCAAATGGAACAAAACGCGCGCCGCCGAAAAACTCGGCGTCTCCTACAAAACCCTCCTCACCAAAATGCGCGCCCTCGGTTTGGAGGCCTGAGGGAGTGCCACTT
>DASYRO010000476.1:0-1856 GCA_036004385.1 Candidatus Acidiferrales bacterium | reverse complement strand
AAACGGCAAGCCGGTCCCCGTCGAGGTCATGATCGAGGTTACGTTCCGCCTGTTCAAGTAGCGTAGCGCAACCATTCTTGGTTGCGCACGTCCGTGCGCAGGCAGGAGTGCCTGCGCTACCGCGGACAGGCTGGAAAGCCTGTCCCACGGGAGCCGGTAAGTTGCCGGCGCTACAATGCAGCGTCGCTTCGGCTTAGCTCAGGACAAGCAAGCTTCCGCACTCCGAGGCACAGGCTGCAAGCCTGCGCTACGCGCGGCGGTGGATAAATTCTTCGAGGAGGAGGCGGGTGAGGCGGACGGCGTCGTGGCGGACGACGCCGTCTTCTTCGACCAAATCGTCCACGACGACGCGCAGGCCGAGCTTCTGCAAGTCGTCAATGTCCGCGCGGACTGTCGCGGCGCCTTGCGCGCGATAGCGGCGCAGCAGGCGCGGCGACACGGCGCCGTTATTCACGACAACCCAATCGAATAATCCCGGGCCAGTGTGGTCGTAGATGGCCCGGACGTGGTCAGCGACGGAAAAGCCGGAGGTCTCTCCGGGCTGGGTCATCAGGTTGGCGACGTACACGCGCCGCGCTCTGGATTTGCGCATCGCGGGCACCACGCCGCGCACCAGCAAATTGGGAATGATGCTGGTGAAGAGCGAGCCCGGGCCGAGAAAGATGAGGTCGGCTTCGCGGATGGCGCGCAGCACGTCGGGGAGCGGGCGGACGTCGCGGGGCGAAAGGCGCACGCGGCGGATGCGTTTTTTGGATTGCGAGATTTTCGTTTCGCCGCGCACCACGCTGCCGTCTTCGAGCACGGCTTCCAGCGTGACGTTCTGCGTCGTCGAAGGATAGATGCGCCCGCGGATGGCCAGCACCTGTCCGGAAAGACGCACAGCTTCGGTGAAGTCGCCGGTGACGTTAGTCAGCGCAGTGAGAAACAAATTTCCGAAGCTGTGCCCGCGCAGTCCGCTGCCGCCCGCGCCGGCGGGAAAGCGGTATTGAAACAGGCGGCTGAGCAGCGCCGCGTCTTTGGAAAGCGCGACCATGCAGTTGCGGATGTCGCCGGGGGGCAGGACGGAAAATTCACGCCGCAGGCGGCCCGAGCTGCCGCCATCGTCGGTGACGGTGACCACTGCGGCCAGATCGGAGATGGGCATGCGTTCGTCTTCGGACTTGGGGCGGGCGACGTGCTGCTTCAGTTCGCGCAGCAGCGTGGAAAGTCCCGTGCCGCCGCCGACGGCAACAATGCGCACGGAAGGGCGGGTTGTCTTCACGGCAGGTTTCATCAGAGGTCGCGGGCCCATTCAGTTTACGCCTGGAAATCGCGCTCCGGGTAGAGGAGTTCGGTGAAACGCGGGTCTTCCTGCAGGGAGGCAAAGTCCTCGTCATTGCGCGCGTGATAACGATTTTCGGGACGCAGCTCGATCGCCGACTTCAGATGCTCCATGGCCGAATCGGTTTCGCCGATCAGGCAATCGAGCGCGGCCAGCGCGTAGTGAATGTAATCGGACTTGACGGAAAGTTTTTTGGCTTTCTCCAGGTGCTCGCGAGCCTCGTCCCAGTGGCCCAAATTCATCATGGCCACGCCGTGATGGTAGTGGTCTTCGGCGGAGCGCGGCGTGGCGCTGGGTGGCCGCGCAATGCGCTGCTGGCAAATGCGCAGGTGGACGCCGGCGCGGTCGGCCAGCTCCTTGCTGGGCCCGCTGAGCACTTTTTCGTACACCTGCTGGGCCTTATGAAACTTTTGCTGCTGGAAATAACGGACGGCTTCGTCAAAGAGCTTGAGCTGAGCGTGGACGGCGGGGTCAATCAGCTCCTCGGTCGTCTTCCGGCGGTGGTTGCTCTTCGCCAAGTACTTGCTTTTCATCA
>DASYRO010000475.1:0-1766 GCA_036004385.1 Candidatus Acidiferrales bacterium | reverse complement strand
CCGTCGCGCACAATACTCCACCGGCGGCCACTTCGCCGTGGGTCATGCCCGGGCAGTACACTGTGCGGCTCACGGCGGACGGCAAAAGCTACACGCAGCCCCTCACCGTAAAAATGGACCCGCGCGTGAAGACGCCGCTCGCCGGCTTGCAGCAGCAGTTCACATTGTCGAAGCAGCTCTGCGATGACGCCGAAGCCGCCGCGAAGGCCATCGAAGAAATCCGCATCGTCCGCGCGCAACTTCAAAAAGCGAAGGAAGGCGCGGGCTCCGGCGCACAACCCGATGCCATTACTGTGCTGGACAAGAAATTAGCCGACCTGGTGGGCACCGCCGGAGGCGGATTTGGAGGCGGTGCAGGGCAGGCTGCGGATACGCTGAACAGCGTGCGCGGCTCGCTGCAATTACTGATGGGAATTCTGCAGGGCGCGGACGTGGCGCCCACCACGCAAGCCGTCGCCGCCATCACCGCGCGCCGCAAAGCCATGGCTGCGCTGCTGGCCAAATGGAAAGAAATCAAAACGAAAGATGTGCCCGCGGTAACCGGCGCCCCCGCCGCAGGTACTGGAGGAGGCTCAGCGGGCAGACCCGAAGGTTCACCTCTGGAACAGCAGTTGAAATATTCACTCGCTTGCGATGCCGCGCAGCCGGGGAAAATTGCGTTCGCGTTCAACGTCATGAATCCGGACGCGACGGAGTATCACGGCGAGGCGCGTACCAGTCAGATTTTCGACATTTCCGTTTTTCTGGCGGCTGGCGAAACGGATCAGCCCGTGTGGCAGTGGTCCAAAGGGAAAATGTTCGCGCAGATGATTACGCCGGTCACCATCGCCGCCGGCAAAAATTGGAAGGGGCAAGCATCGGCCAGCATCAAGCCGGGACAGTACAAGGCCATCGCGAGATTTCTTCCCTCAGGCGGCACCGCGGAGTGCACGTTCGAGGTACGGCCTGCACGCTGAGGGATTCGGCGAACGCCCTTATTTTTTCAGGTCGGCGGTCCAATTTACGACGAGGGTCATGGGCGCGGAAGCGGCCTGCGACGTCGCGGAATTAATCAGGAAGCGCTGGGTATCGCTGCTGGCGCTATACAGCGCGGGGAAGAACGAGACGAAGCGCTGAGGTTTCGTCAGAAAGAGAGGACGCACGGCGCCCACCTGGAAACTCGCGCCAGTGCCGCTCACTTCGGTGGCCGTCAGCGTGTCGTCCGGCGCGAGAAACACGATTTCCTTTCCGTCCCGGCGCCACAGGGGCCGGATTCCGCCCGCGGAAGAAATCTGCCATTTGCCGCCCGGCCCGGGGAACGGCGCAACATAGACCTGTTCGGTTCCCGATTCATTGGAAACGTAAGCGATCCATTTTCCGTCCGGAGAAAAGTGCCCGTCGGATTCGTTGAAAGGCGTCTGCAAGAACGGAACCGGCTTGCGTTCGCCAGTCATGGGCAGCACCCATAGATCGTTCCCTGTCGTCGTGCCTGGGTTCCAGTACAGCAAGAATTTGCCGTCCGGCGACCAGTCCGTTGGATAAAGGTTGGAGCCCGACGCCGCGAGCAGCAACTCTTCGGCTCCCGCGCCGCTGGCCGGCTTCACGTAGAGATCGTACTGTCCTCTGCGGCTCGAACTGAAAACGATGCGGCTGCCGTCGGGCGACCAGACCGGAAGGCGGTCAAAGGTAGGGTCGAACGTGAAGCGGGTGCGCAGGCCGCGGGAGACTTCGTAAATCCAAATGTCAATATTCCGCGCGGCCGGGTCGAAGAGACTCACGGCTACCTT
>DASYRO010000474.1:0-11676 GCA_036004385.1 Candidatus Acidiferrales bacterium | reverse complement strand
AGGATATCGCCTGCCCCATCGGCGCGATTCTGTCCGTGGCCATGATGTTGCGCGAATCGTTCGCACTCGCCGCGGAAGCCGCCGCCATCGAGTCTTGTGTGGACCGCATCCTCGACCGCGGCTACCGCACCGTCGATCTCTCCGGACCGCTCAGCACGCGCGTGAGTTGCTCGCGTTTCACCGCGATGGTTCGCGAAGAATTGTGGGAGTCTCTCACCCGCCCAAAACGCCAAGACTCAGCATCTTGTCAATCGCGAGATCCTTCGCTCCGCTCAGGATGACAGCGCTTTCTCATTTTGAGCCGCTCGTTTTCAACAGGAATGTTGGCGCGGCGGAGATCCATGAGGATTTTATTCTTTGTCTCGGGACGCGCTTTCGACGAGCTCAATGAGGACTTTTTTGCCGACGGGGGTAGCGGCCAGGAAAAAATTCACGCGGGAGCCGTCGGCGCCATTACGCGTGCGCGGGTAAATCATTTCCACGCCGAAGCGGCGTCGCAGAATGTGCGTGGCGCGGTTGACGTCGCGCACAAAATATTCCACCTGCTGGATGCCTTCGCCGGATTTCTTCAGGAATTTGGCGATGGCACCGTCTTCCTCCGGCGCGCGCGTCGTGATGATATCCAGGCTTGCGTTGCCCAGGTGCAATTCGAATTCCTGGGCATCCAAATCGGGAGGCACGTCGGCCAGGCGAGGCTCGCCGTTGGCTTTGCGGATGTTTTCGAATGTCTGCGGATGCACGGCGACTCCCACCGTGGATTTCCCGCGCAGCAGCGGAGCAAATTCGGCGTCTTCGCAGAGCACGCGCGTCGCGGAGTCCGCCAGCCGGCATCCTTCGATGTATAGCCACGACGCCGCCACGCGGCGTTCCGCGGCGCGGTCGGACGCGAGTTTGGCGATGGCGTCACGCAGCCCGCGCATATCAATCCTCGCGATGAATTTTGGCGGCCTTTGCTTTGCGATCGTGTTTTTCCGCGCGTGTGGCCACCATGGATGCCGCCACCGAGCCCAGCAGCAGGCTGGCGACCACGGAAAGCGACATCACCGTGGAAATGTGCACCCACTTGTCCGCCAGCATCTTTGCGCCAATGAACATTAACACCAGCGAAAGTCCTGCGCTCAGAAATCGGAAGTACGGAATCATCGCCGCCAGCAGGAAGTAGAGGGCACGCAGTCCCAGAATGGCGAACACGTTGGATGAATAAATAATGAACGGGTCCTTGGTGATGGCGAATATCGCGGGAATGGAATCGAGCGCAAAGGCTATGTCCGTGGTTTCAATCACCAGCAGCACCAGAAACATCGGCGTCGCTTTCCAGATGCCTTCGTGCCGCGTGAAAAACTTCTGGCCCTCGTAGGAAGACGTGATGGGCAGGAATTTCCGCGCCAGTTTGAGCACGGGATTTTTTTCCGGCTCGACCTGCTCCCCTTTGTGCATGAGCATTTTTACGCCGGTCCAGAGCAGGAACGCGCCGAAGACGTAGAGGACCCACTCGAATCGCGAGATGAGCTCGACGCCCAGCCAGATCATTCCCCCGCGCATGATCAGCGCGCCGAGAATGCCCCAGAAGAGCAGGCGGTGCTGGTAGCGCGATTCCACGCCGAAATAGCCGAAGAGCATAGCGAACACAAAAATATTGTCGAAGCTGAGCATGCGCTCGATGAGGTAGCCGGTGAAGAATTCCAGCGCCGGCACCTTGCGCGCGGCCAGGGTCGCTTCCGGCAGATGCGCGGGGGTGTACCACCACAACATGCTGGCATTGAAGACCAGCGCGAGGATGGTCCACAGCACGCTCCAGAAAATCGCTTCGCGCAGAGAGATGGCGTGCACCTTGCGGTGGAACACGCCCAGATCCAGCACCAGGAGAATCAGGATGAACAGGTTGAACAGAATCCACAGTGCGGTCTTATCCATGGGCGCGCCCTTGCGGCATCGAGTTGTGCCTGCGGATAAGATTTACAGTTCGTTCGAAGCGAAGAAGCACGGAGACAGTCTATTCACGCTCGGAAAAAATTCAAAGCAAGTTCCTGTTCCTGACCCCTGAACGCTGACCCCTAGTCCCTGCTCTTTCTCACTGCGTTCACGTTGGTCAACGTGACGCGCGTGACGCGCCCGGCGCGTACGGGCACGGGCACATCCCAGCGCAGGCGCGCGTCGCCGACGGTGGCTTCGCTTTCGACCGTGCTTAGCCAGTAGTCGCCGGGGGCCACGCCGGGGAAGGAGCCGAGTCCTTTGAGATTGGTTTCCGCCTTGGCCACGGTATAGGCAGTTTCAGTTAATTCCAGCGCGCGGTCGCGAATGCGCTTCTTGCGCTCGCCTTCCTGCGCCGCCCAGCGCGGACCAGGATTGATGGCCGCCAGCTCCACTTCCATGCCGTCGCGCGAGCTCGGGTACTGCTCGATGAACTTGCGCAGTGCCTCGTGATACTCCTGTTTTGCTTTTTCGAAGCGTGCGGAATTTTCAGTGCGGTCTTTTTCCTTCGCCTTGAGGACCGGGAAACCGGTGGACGTGTCGCCGGCATTGCGCGCCATGTACGCGGCGGAGAATTCCGGCACGTCGAAAATATCCTTGGTGGTGATGCGCTTGTAGAACTCCTCGCCGCTCAGCTCCACGCTCCGCGTGCGCTTCATCCACGCCTTCAGTTCTTTGGAGACGGAGAGCGCATCAACGAATTTGTCCAGGTCAGGTTTTTCTTCGGACTGCTCCGCTTCCTTCTGGATTTCCACGAAACTTCTGCGCAGCAGGGAAACGCTCAGGCGCATCACCGGCTCGGCGCGTCCGCCGGTGGGCATGGCGCGAGCTTCAAATTCGATGCTGCCCGGAGCCGCGGATTTCTGCTGCGCCGCAGCGCGCAAAACGGGAAGGAGCAGCGCCAGCAGGGCAAGTACGATGGCTGCGATAAAAAACCGAATAGCAAACCGCCGCTCGCGCGAGCGCATTATCGCTTCCGGGTCGTCGTTTCTTCTCATGCGCTCATCCTAACAGACTTGGCGATGGAGCCTGCGCCCTTAGACGCGGGGAATTTCGTGCGCGACAACTGCCCCGCTTCTCAAGAGTCGGGCTACAGTTCAAAGCAAACGAAATGTGACCTCAATGAGAACTTCCGTGGGTACGGGCTTTCCCGTCGGCCCCAACGCCGGTTTGAAGCGCCAATTGCGCACCGCTTCCACGGCGCGCTCGTCCAGCCCCATGCCCAGGCCGCGCATCACGCGGAGGTTGGTGGCACGGCCGTCCGCGCCGACGATGATGCGCAGGGTCACCGCGCCCTGCGTTTTTGTCTTGCGCGCCTCTTCGGAAAAACTCGGCGTCGGGCAATAGACGCATTCCGGGTAACCCACTCCGTTGCGCCCGGCGAATTGTGGCTCATCCCCTCCACCGTAGCCCCATTTCTTGCCCTTGTTCCAGCCGCCACCGTCGCCGTCACCGATACCACCTCCCTTGCTTCTTCCGAAACCGCCATCCGAGCCGGGACCTTGCGAATCGGTGTTCGCGTTGGAAAGCGGGTCGCCGATCAGGGCCGTAATTTGCACTGGAATTTCCGGAGGGCCGATAAGCGCCGGTTCCACGCTCAATTTCGGATTGGCGTTGCGGACAATCATCGGGGGCGACTTCGGTACCCACTCAAACACGGTAAGACCTCCGTGACGCGCTTCAATGGCGCTGTTTTCGCCGCCACCGCCGCCGCCGCTTGGCTCTTTCGCCGGCGCCGAAACTTTGGGCTTGGGCATGCCAGGGAAAATGTATCGTTCGACAATATTGTTATTCGGCCTGCTCGGAGCTACGCGATTCGTCAGACTGCTGAAAACTGGAAACATCAGCATTACTGCCACGAGTAAATGCGTGACCAGGGACAATTCTCTCGCGCGCAAGCTGTCAAGGCTGCGCGCCCAACTGCTCCCTGGACCCGCGACTGCACCAGCCAAAAGACGCGGCCAGGCCGGCAAGGCATCGGTTGCTTGATTCCGCGGGGAATTGCTGGGTTGCCTGTCCATCGAACTCACCTCTGGGCGGAACGATCGGAAATCTTTCCACTCAGAAGTGAAATGAGCGTGCGAGGTTGCTTTGGAAACCGTGCGGCTTGGATTGTTGTATGTAACCCGCGTCTTCAGACGCGGGGAATTTCTTCACAACGTCCCCGCCTCTGAAGAGGCGGGCTACACCGGCAAAACGAAAACCGCAGGAGCGTTGCTCCTGCGGTTTTTGAAAACAGAGCACTGACAACTGAATACTGAAAACTTCCTCACAGCAGCCGGAACGTAACCTCGACCAGCACTTCCACGCGGACCGGCTTTCCGCCCGGGCCCATGGCCGGCTTGAACCGCCAAGTCTTCACGGCTTCGATGGCCTTCTCGTCGAGGCCCATGCCGAGGCCTCTGCTGATGGAGATATTGGAGGCACGGCCGTCCGGCTCCACAATAATTCGCAGTGTTACGACGCCCTGGTACTTCGACTTGCGCGCTTCGTCGGAGTAAGTGGGAAGCGGGCAATACGCGCACTCGGGCTCGCCGACGCCGCCGCGTCCCGGACGGAACACGCCGCCGCCGATGCCGCCGCCTTCGCCGGGGCCGACGCCGGGGCCGCTACCGCTGCCCACGCCGCCGCAGCAGCCCGTACCGATTCCCGCGCCACCGCCGGGTCCGCCCGAGCCAGTGACCATTGCGGCCAGCGGATCCCCGTACGCGCTGATGTTCGGTTGTGGCACGCGAATATCCGGAGGCACAACCACGGTGGGCTCGGCCGGCAGCTTGGGATTCGGATTGCGAATCGTGGCCATCGGCGGGGTCAACTGCTGCATGGAAAACTTCGGCAGACGGCCCTTGCTCGGCGGAGTGTTCATGCGCTCGCCGCCGCCACCGCCGCCGCTGGCCTTCTCGCCGCCCGGAGGCAGCTTGGGCAGGTACGGAGAAATATCAATAATCTTCACGTCTGCGCTGACCACCGTCGGCGCCGTGTTGTGCTTCAGGAAGCTGTAAATACCGGCGCTCAAAGCCACAATGACGAACAGCGCGTGCGCGGCCAGAGAAAGCACCTGCGCCTTGGAATAGTTCTCGTCCTTGGTCCAGATGGACTTGACCGCGACTGGCTTGCTGGTCAGCTTCAGCGGAGCCTGCTTGGGCGGACTTATCGCGTCGCGAATGTTCTGCGCAAGGCTAGCGAAGTATCCCTTCTCTTCCATGATCATGCGCTGGCCCTTGGGGATGGGCACTTTGCTCCCGCCCTTGAGCCATTCCTTCAAGTTCTCGCCGAAGCCCGCGCCGAAGCTCGGCGGCACGAACGGCGCGCTTCCGCTTATATCGCGCAACTTCACTGGTTTTTCGGTGAGGAATTCGCGCAAACTGGAAAAGAAGCTCTGTGACCAGGGTCGCTGTTCGACAAGAAAGCCTGGAATTCTGGGGGAACTCTTGGTTCCCTGCGGATTACTATTCATTTGCTGCCTCTGCCATGGATCCCCGCGCGCCCAGACAAAAATCCTCCTGCCCGGGCTCCACACTTACTTAGATACAAGCCGGTCGGAAACGTTGTCCGGCACCCAAGCTGACTTGTATGCGAAATCATTGTAACATACGACGTTTCGCCGGCAGGAAAAGTTTCCCTCTAGCAGGAGGCGTCGTAAGTCCTTTGAGGCACTGGGAATGACAAAACCGCTCGACCTGAAAAGCACGCTCAATCTGCCCAAAACAGCCTTCCCCATGAAGGCCAATCTGCCTCAGGCCGAGCCCAAGATGCTGGCGGAGTGGGAAGAAAAGCGTCTCTACCACCGCATACAGGAATCCCGAAAAACCGCGAAAACCTACGTTTTCCATGACGGCCCGCCTTATCCCACCGGCGAGATTACCCTGGGTACGGGCCTGAACAAAATCCTCAAAGATCTGGTGGTGAAGTCGCGCTCCATGGCTGGCTTCCGCGCCCCTTACCTGCCCGGATGGGACTGCCACGGCTTGCCCATAGAAACGAAGGTCGAAAAAGAGCTGGGCGGGAAAGGCAAAGTCTCCCCGGCGGAGTTCCGCCGCATGTGCCGCGAATTCGCCAGCCGCTATATTGACAACCATCGCCGCGAATTCAAGCGCTTGGGAATTTTCGGGCTCTGGGAAAAGCCTTACTTGACGATGAATTTCGATTACGAGGCGCGCATCGCCGAGGCTTTCCTGATTTTCATGGAGAAGGGCTACGTTTACCGCGGGCTGAAGCCGGTGTACTGGTGCATCTTTGACGGCACGGCGCTGGCTGAAGCGGAAGTTCAATACCACGATCACACCAGCCCGAGTATCTGGGTGAAGTATCGGCTGCTGGCCGATGCGGCTGCTGAGAAACTCGGCAAGAACGTCGATGGCGTGATTTGGACGACGACGCCGTGGACGCTGCCGCACAGCCGTGCGCTGGCCTTTCACCCGGACTTTAATTACGTCGTACTGGAAACATCCGCCGGAACCTTGCTAGTCGCCGAAGGAATGGTAGAAGCGCTCAAAGCCGGCACCGGCGTCGAAGTGAGGAATACTCGCGGGCCATGGAAGGGCAGGGAACTGGAAGGATTGAAATTCCAGCATCCGTTTCTGGACGCGATGCGCGTGCCGGCGGTGCTTGGAGAATACGTCACGCTGGAGGCAGGCAGCGGCATCGTGCACACCGCGCCGGGCCACGGCCCGGAGGATTTTTATACTGGCCAAAAATACGGGCTCGAAATCGCCGCGCCGATTGATGACGAAGGCCGCTACCTCGAAGGCTTGCCGGAGTACAAGGGCCGAACGGTCTTTGAGGCCAACCCTTATATCATCGAGTTGCTCAAGGCGCGCGGCGCGCTGGTGGGCGAAGGCAAGCTGACGCACAGTTATCCGCACTGCTGGCGCTGCCACAATCCGGTAATTTTTCGCGCCACCGAGCAGTGGTTCATCAATCTTGAACACGCCGCCGAGGGCGTGAGCGGTTCGCTGCGCGAGCGCGCACTGGAAGCAGTCAAGAACGTGAAATGGACGCCGCAGTGGGGCGAGGAGCGCATGCGCTCCATGGTCTCCACGCGCCCGGACTGGTGCATCTCGCGCCAGCGTTTCTGGGGCGTGCCGCTTATCGTGTTCACCTGCGAAGCCTGCGGTAAGCGCTTCGAAGATTACGCTGTGCTGCGCAACGTCATCCGCTGGTTCGAGCGCGAAGGCGCGGACGCCTGGTTCACGCGCTCGCCGGAAGAGCTGCTTCCGCCGGGCACCAAGTGCGCCTGCGGCGCGGCAAGATGGCGCAAGGAAACGGACATCCTCGACGTTTGGTTCGATTCCGGCTCCTCGCAGTACGCCGTTCTTGGCAGCGAAGAGGCCGGGCCGTGGCCCGCGGATTGCTATCTGGAAGGGCCGGACCAGTTCCGCGGCTGGTTTCAGAGCTCGCTGCTGGTTTCCATGGGCATTCGCAACGCCGCACCGTACCGGCAGGTCGTCGCGCATGGCTGGACGCTGGACGAAAAAGGCGTGCCCATGTCCAAGTCGCTGGGCAACGCACTCTATCCCGCGGAGATTTGCGAGAAATGGGGCGCGGACCTGCTGCGCGTGTGGGTCGTCTCGCAGGACTACACCGCGGACACCAAGATGTCTCCGGCGATGATGAACCAGCTCGCCGAGTCCTACCGCAAAATCCGCAACACGCTGCGGTTTGCGCTGGGCAATCTTTCCGATTTCGACCCGGACAAAGATTGCCTGGCCGATGAAAAGCTGTGGGAGATGGACCGCTTCATTCTCCACCGCACCGCCGAGTTGGTGAAACAATGCCGCGGCTGGTACGACAGGTTCGAATTTCACCGCGTGTTTCACGCCATTCACGATTTCTGCGTCGTGGAACTCAGCTCGTTCTACTTCGACGTGCTCAAGGATCGTCTCTACACCTTTGCGCCGCAGAGCACCGGCCGGCGCTCGGCGCAGACGGCGGTGTATCGCATCGCGAGTGCGCTCGTGCGGTTGCTGGCGCCCATCATAGTTTTCACGGCGGAAGAAGTCTGGAAGTTTTTCCCGCGCCGGGAGGGCGAACCCGAGAGTATCCACATGGCCGTTTTTCCGGCGCCGGAGGAACTCGATACCCATCTGGACGCCGCGCGAGTTGCGAATTGGGCGAAGCTGCTTGCCGTGCGCGATGAAGTCCTGAAGGCGCTGGAGCAAGCCCGCAACCTGAAACACATCTCCAGCTCGCTGGAGGCCAAATTGAGTTTCGAGCTGACGCCGCCCGCGGACGGCGAGCTTGTCGCGTTGCTGCGAGAATATGAATCCTCCCTGCCGGCGCTGTTCATCGTTTCCCAGGTGAAGCTTCCCGCCGGCGTCGACGGCGGAATGGCCTTGCGCACGCTCCACGCCGACGCATTTCGTTCCGAAGCGATTCCCGGGTTGGCGGTGCGCGTGATTCGCGCGCAAGGACAGAAGTGCGAGCGGTGCTGGAATTATTCCACTCGCGTCGGTGAAAACGCCGACGTGCCCACTGTCTGCGAGCGCTGCGTGGCTGCGCTGGCGGAAATGGGCCTGGTGCCGCTGCCGCGATGACCTCGCTTCGAGGCGCGCGCTGGGTGTGGCTGTCGCTGGCCGTGGTCGCCGCCGACCGCGTCAGCAAAATCATCCTCGATCGCGTCACCGAGCCGGGTTATCTTCGTCCCGTGATTCCCGGCTTTCTAAATCTGGTTCACGCGCGCAACCGTGGAGTGGCCTTCAGCATGTTTGCGGACTCAGACTCTGGCTGGCTGCGCGTGGGGCTAATTTTGTTTTCGCTGGCTGCGGTGGCGCTGCTCGGCTGGCTGCTGACGACCGGCCGCGCTGGCGCGGGCGCCATGCGCTGGGGATGCGCGCTGGTGGTCGCCGGGGCCGCGGGAAATGTGATTGACCGCATCCTCTATGGCTCCGTGCTCGATTTTCTCGATTTTTACGTGCGCGAGTGGCACTGGCCCGCGTTCAATGTGGCGGACTCCGCCATCACCATTGGCGCGGTGCTCATCCTCTGGGAGATGACTTTCGGCGCGCGCGCATCCGGAGAGGCCGCCGCCGCATCGGAGAAGAGTTAGAGATGCATCCGGTTCTCATCCAGATTGGCCCGATCACACTGCACACCTACGGGACGCTGCTCGCCGTCGCCGTGCTGCTGGGGTTATGGCTCGCGCGGCGCAATGCCATGGAAGACGGCCTGGACGGCGACCGCGTGTGGAACCTCGGCGTGTACGCGGTGCTCGCCGGGCTGGTGGTGGCTAAGGTATGGCTCATATTTGCCGACTGGGGCTATTACATGGCCAATCCCCGCGAAATTTTCGCGCTTTCCACGCTGCAATCGGGCGGCACGTTTTACGGCGGCGTGCTCGGCGCGCTTGTGATGGTTCTTGTGTACGCGCGGTACGCCAAGCTGCCGTTCTTGCCTCTCGCCGATGCGTACGCCCCTTGCGTCGCGCTCGGCGCTATGCTCGGCCGGCTGGGATGTTTTTCCGCGGGCTGCTGCTACGGCAAAGCCACGCAGGTCGCTTGGGGCGTGACGTTTACCAGCCAGTACGCGCACGACCTCGTCGGCACGCCGCTGAACATCCGCCTGCATCCCACGCAGCTTTATGATTCTTTTGCCGCGGCGGGAATTTTTATCGTGCTGCTGTTGATGCGCAAGCGTCGGCGCTTCACCGGGCAGCTCTGGGCGATGTTCATGATCCTGTACGGCGCGATGCGCTTCACAACGGAGTTTTTCCGCGGCGATCCCGGGCGCACGGAGCTTTTCGGCGGCGCGTTTTCGCTGATGCAGGTGGTCAGCGTGCTTTTGATTCTTTCCGGCGTGTGGCTGTGGTGGCGTGGCGCTGCGCAGTCTGATGACCGCGTTCCTCACGCTTGTCCAGAGCGCTAGCGAAGGGCGTGCACCATGCGCCGCGCCGCGCCGCCTGAATTCATTTTGTCTGTCATCAGTCTTGTCATCCTGAGCGAAGCGAAGGATCTCTCTCTTCACGACGCACGAACCAAAAGCGGCATGCCTGACATTTACCAGTTCACCGCCTCCGCCGCCGATGCCGGCCAGCGCCTGGACCGCTTTCTCACAGCAAATCTGCCGGACGTGAGCCGTTCGCGCATGGCCGCTTTGATTGACGAAGGACACGTGCGCGTGAACGGCTCCGCCGCCAAGCGCGCACACAGAGTGGCCGCCGGCGAGCGCATCGAAGTCGCTCTCGTGCCGCGGCCGGCGCTAGCTGCCTTTCCTGAGGAAATCCCGCTGGAAATTCTGTACGAGGATGACGACCTGCTCGTGGTGAACAAACCCGCTGGCATGACCGTGCACGCCGGCGCGGGCACGTCACACGGTACGTTGGTTAACGCGCTGCTGCACTACGTTGGAAAACTGTCCACGACGGGCGGGCCGCTGCGTCCGGGGATCGTGCACCGCCTGGACAAGGACACATCCGGCGTGCTCCTCGTCGCGCGCAATGACGCGGCGCACCACAACCTGGCCGCACAATTTCAACAACGGACGGTGGAGAAAACGTACATCGCGCTATTGCATGGCCGCGTGAAACGCGAGCGCGGGACGATCGCGCTCCCCGTCGCCCGCGACCTTCGCCGTCGCACGCGCATGACCGCTCGCAGCCGCGGCGGCCGCGCCGCGCGCACCGATTGGAACGTGCTCGCGCGGTTCGACAGGTTCACTCTGGTAGCAGCGCGCATCCACACCGGCCGCACGCACCAGATCCGCGTGCATTTTTCAACGCTCGGCCATCCCGTCGTCGGCGACGCGCTCTACGGCGCGCCGCGGCAGGTGCGCGTCCCGCGCGGAGCAGCCACTCCCGCGCCGCTGGGACGCAACTTTCTTCATGCCGCGCGCATCTCCTTTGACCATCCGCGCTCGGGCGCGCGCTTAACGTTTGCAGCCCCGCTGCCGCCGGAACTCCTGCGCTTCCTTCGGGAACTCGCGCAGGCCTGCGGCGTCCGGGAAGAGGAGCTCACGCGGCTCGTTGACGCTGTGCCGGGGACTCTCTAGAATCATGCTGCCAATGCGTAAGCCGATTCTCACCGCTATTTTGCTCGCCGGGCTCGTCGCGCCGCTGCTCGCCCTGCCGCAACAGCCCAAGGCGCCCACTCCGCCGCAGAAACGTCCGCCGGCGCAGCAAGAGGACCGGGAAATCACCACGCTGAAATTTCCGGTGGACCTGGTCAACGTGGTTTTTTCCGTGCTCAACCGGCGGCAAAAATTTGTCACCGAGATGTCACAGGAAGATTTTGAAGTATCCGAGGATAACGTCCGGCAGAAGATCACCGCCTTCAGCCGCGAATCCGATCTGCCGTTGCGCATCGGCCTGCTGATGGATACGTCCAACAGCATCCGCGACCGCTTGAAATTCGAGCAGGAAGCGGCCGTGGACTTTCTGCACAACGTCATGCGCCGCCGCAAGGACACTGCGTTTCTAATGATCTTCGACAGCGAGCCATCGGTCATTCAGGATTATACCGATGATGTCGGGCAGCTCACCGAGGTCATCCTGAAGCAGCGCGCCGGCGGCGCCACGGCGCTCTACGACGCCGTCTGGACGGCGGCGAGGCAGCGCCTGGTGAACGCGCCGCTGGCGACGGGGCCAAACCCGGCTGTCCGCCGCGTTCTCATCGTCATCAGCGACGGCCTGGACACGCTCAGCGATCACAGCCGTTCCGACGCCATCGAGATGGCCCAGCGCGCAGACGTTTCCATCTACACCATCAGCAC
>DASYRO010000473.1:0-4223 GCA_036004385.1 Candidatus Acidiferrales bacterium | reverse complement strand
CGCCTCGAGCAGCAGTATCCGAATTCCAACACCGGCGACAGCGTAACCATGCAGCCGCTGTTGGACGCCGTGGTGGGTGAAGACCTTCCGCAGCAGCTTGTGGTGCTGCTGAGCGCGGTGGGCATTGTGCTGCTCATCGCCTGCGCCAATGTAGCCAACCTGCTGCTGGCGCGCGCCGCGGAAAGACAGAAGGAAGTCGCCGTGCGCGCGGCGATGGGTGCGAGTCGCTGGCGACTCATCCGGCAGCTGCTTACGGAAAGCCTGATGCTGGCGCTAGCCGGCGGAGTGCTGGGGTTAATACTGGCGACGTGGGCCACGGACACGCTAGTGTCGTCCGCGCCCACCAACATCCCACGATTGCAGGACACGAGAATAGATTTCTGGGTGCTGGCGTTCACGCTCGGCGCTTCTGTATTCACCGGCTTGTTTTTTGGGATTTTCCCCGCGCTGCAACTTTCGCGCACGGATTTGCAGGAAACGCTCAAGGAAGGCGGGCGTGGCGGCAGCGCCGGCGTCCAGCGTCATCGTGTGCGCAGCGCGCTGGTCATCGGAGAAGTGGCCATTTCTCTCGTGTTGCTGGTCGGCGCGGGGCTGATGCTAAAGAGCCTCGTCAACGTCCTGCGCGCGGACGGCGGCATTGACCCGCGCGGCGTGCTGACGGCGAACTTCACCTTGCCGGATGCCAAGTACGCCGACCCATCGGGCACGCCGCAGCAAGGACCGGCCGCAGGCGCCAAGCGCCGGCAATTTATTTTGCAACTGGTCGAGAAGCTAAAGACGATCCCCGGCGTCGAGTCGGCCGGTTTCAAGCTGCCGCTGCTCGGCGGCTGGCAGACCGCATTTATCGTGGAAGGCCGGCCGATCCCGCAGCCCGGACAATTTCCCTCCACGGACATCGGCCGCGTTACGCCGGACGCGCTGCGCGCCATGGGCGTTCGCATGATCCGCGGCCGGCACTTCACGGACCAGGACAACGAAAATTCACCGCTCGTTTGCATTATTGACGACACGATGGCCAGCGCCGTCTTTCCAAACGAAGACCCTATCGGCAAGCGCATCAGCCTGGGCGGCCTGCCGCGGCCGGGTCAACCGCAGGAATGGTTCACCGTGGTGGGAATTGTCGGACACGTGAAGAATTACGGCGTGGACCAGCCCTCGCGCGTCGAGTTGTACATGCCCGCCGCGCAACGTCCGGCCGGTGGCGGCACGATCATCCTGCGCGCGGCCGGCGGCAATCCGGCAAGCCTTGGACCCGCGCTGCGCGAAGCCATCAAGTCCGTGGACGCCGACGTGCCGCTCTTCGCCGTGCGTTCGATGGACGAAATCATCGGCGAGACGAATTCTTCGCGGCAGTTCTCCGTCGTGCTGCTTGGCGGCTTTGCCGCGCTGGCATTGATTCTGGCCATGATCGGCATTTACGGCGTGATGGCGTATTCCGTCGAACAGCGCAGCCATGAAATCGGCATCCGCATGGCGCTGGGCGCGAAGCGCGAAGATATTTTCCGGCTGGTCATTGGACACGGCATGCGCCTGGTTATTTTCGGAGTGGTGCTGGGACTCGCGGGGGCTTTTGCTGCTTCGCGCGGAATGCAAAAACTGCTCTTTCAGGTGCGCCCGACGGACACTGTCACCTACGCGGCGATTCCCGTTCTGCTCGCGCTGGTGGCGCTGGCGGCGTGCTACGTGCCCGCGCGGAGAGCTACAAAAGTGGATCCCATGCAGGCGCTGAGGTACGAATAGGTATCAGGAATCGGGTGATGGAAAAGAACATTGGGGTCACGGTGACAACACATGATTAAGACGCAGAGCTTGGAAAAATTCTATCCGACCGGGGCAGGGAAGACCTTCGTGCTGCGCCGCATCAATCTCGACGTGCGCGAAGGCGAGTTCGTCACCATCATGGGCCCGTCCGGCGCGGGCAAGTCCACGCTGCTGGGAATTGTGGGAATGCTGGATAGCGCTTCGAGCGGCGAATATTTTTTCCTGGAAAAGCCAGTGCACGGGATGAGCGTCAAGGATCGCGCCGCGCTTCACAAACTGTATGTCGGTTTCGTCTTCCAGAGCTATCACCTGCTCGACAACCTCACCGTGTACGAAAACCTCGACCTGCCGCTTTCCTACCGGGACATCAAGAAGAAAGAGCGCGAAACGCTGGTGGGCGACGTCCTCGACCGCTTTCAAATCGTCGGCAAGAAGGACTTGTACCCGAATCAGCTTTCCGGCGGCCAGCAACAGCTTGTCGCCGTGGCGCGCGCCGTCGTCGGACACCCGAAATTAATTCTCGCCGACGAGCCTACCGGCAACCTGCACTCCGCGCAGGGCCGCGAAATCATGGAATTGTTCCGGAAACTGAATCAGGAAGGCACGACGATCATCCAGGTGACGCACTCCGAGGCCAACGCCGCGTACAGCCACCGCGTGATTCAGATGCTCGACGGCTGGATTACCGGCGAAACCACACAGCCCGTTACCGCCGCGCACAGTCCCGCATAATTACAGCGGCAACCGCAGGCGCGCTTCGCAGCCGGTGTGGCGCGCACAATTCTCCAGCGACAGCGTGCCGCCGTGCGCCTCGGCAATCTGCCGGCTCAGCACGAGTCCGATGCCCGAGCCTTCCGGCTTGGTGGTAAAAAACGGCACGAACAAATTTCCGGTGTTTTGAAGTCCCGGGCCGTCGTCTTCCACGCTGACCTCCACGTAATTATTATTTTTCCGCCAGCCGACGCGCACGCCGCCGCCGGTCTCCAGCGCGGCGTCCACGGCGTTGCGCATGAGATTGATGAGGAGCTGCTCGAGCTGGTCGCTATCGGCGCGCACGTTCAGGTCGGGCCCTTTTTCCACGTTCACGTTCAATCGCGTTTCGAGCCCCGCTACCCGGCGGACGCATGCGCCCAGGTCCACGGGCTCAAAATGCGGCGCGGGCAAGCGGGCTAGCCGCGCGTAGGCGTTCATGAAGCGGCTGAGCGATTCGGAGCGCGCCTCGATCACCCCCAACCCCCGGCGCATGTCCTGCTCCCAGTCCGCCGGACGCGGCATGCGCGCGAGCAAACTTTCCAGGCTCCCGGCCATGGACTTGATGGGCGCGAGCGAATTGTTGAGCTCGTGACCCAGCACGCGGATCAAGCGCTGCCATGCCTGGCGCTCTTCTTCGCGCAGCACGCGGCTCAGGTCGGCGAGCACCACGAGTTGATGCGGCAGGCCGCGCTCGCGGAACGTGGTGCGCCGCATGCCCCATTTTCCCGCCCCGCCGGGAAGATGGATGGGCAGCGTGCGCGCCGCATCGTCGCGCAAACATTCGCCCAGTCCGAGCTCTTCCGCGGTGCGGCCCAGCACGCGCTCGGAGGGTTGTGCGAGCAGGCGTTCCCCCGCGCGATTGAGCAGCCGCAGGCGCCCCTGGCCATCGAAGGTAAAAATGGCCACGTCAATTTCCGCCATCACCGTGCGCAGCAGCGCGCTCGCTTCCAGCGCGCCCAGGCGCTGCTCGCGCAGCGTTTCGCCCAGCGCGTTTATTTCCGTGATGACTTCACCCAGCGCGTCGTCGGGTCGTGCTCCGCGCGCGCGAATGGAATAGTCGCCTTCACGCAGCGCCGCCAGCAGGTTGGAGAGAGTTTGCAGAGGAAGGACGACGCGTTCGCGCAAAGCGAAGGCGTAGCCAAAATAAAAACAAAGAATCAGGACGGTCAGGGTCCACTGAATTTTCGGGGCGTAGTCGCCGAACCAGAGGATGTACAGCGACACGACCACCGCCGGCAAGCCCGCCAGCAGCGCCATGTTGGTGACCCGGCGCTCGTGGCCGATCTTCCTCATAACCCGAACTTCTGCAGCCTCCGGTAGAGTCCGCTGCGGGAGAGGCCCAACGCTTTCGCCGCGGCGGAAACGTTGCCGTCGCAGCGGCCCAGAGCTTTTTGCACCAGCAGGCGCTCGGCATCCTCCAGGCGGAGTTCTTCCAGGCGCGGCCCGCCCGCAGCGCCGCGTCCTCCGGCGGCCGCAAGGCCGAGGTCGCTGGACTTCACCATTGTTCCCTGCGCCAGCAGCACGCCGCGCTCGACGGCGTGACTCAGTTCGCGCACGTTGCCCGGCCAGGCGTATTCGACGAGCGTCTGCATGGCTGGCGGATCGAAGCCCGTCAGGACCTTGCGATAGCGTTGCGCATCCTGCCGCAGAAAATGCATGGCCAGCAGCGGAATATCCTCGCGGCGCTCGCGCAGCGGCGGCAGATGAAT
>DASYRO010000472.1:0-13245 GCA_036004385.1 Candidatus Acidiferrales bacterium | reverse complement strand
AGTAGCCCGTCAGCAGCCTGTTCTCGTCGTTGCCGATTTTGAAGGTCACAGCGGCGCGCCAGTAGGGTCGCTTGAACCCCTGGTTCACGTAGCACGTCTGGAACGTCGGCGCTGTGGGCGGCACGGTCACAGGAACTACCTGGGGAACGCAGAACGCAAGCAAGGGGTTGCGCGTGGCGCTGATCTGTCCGTTGGAAAGGGAGATGCTGTTGTACTCGCGAAAGAGCCCTTCAAAACGGAAATAGCGCGGCGCCTCAATCTGTATTTGCGCGTTGAACGAACGGTTTGTGTCGTTGGCTAAAAAGAAATCGCCGGGGAAGATCAGCGTCGCTTCGGTCAGCCCACGCGTCGGGTCATTGGTCGAATGCTTCGCCAGGCGCTCAATTTCATACCGGAACGAAGGCGATACGTCCCAGTTGTTCCAGGTGTAATTGCCGCGGAAGCCGAAGGCATAGCGGTCCGAGTCCGTCGATTTCTGGAAGAAGACGCGGTCCATGTCGTGGCGATGCTCGTAGTCCAGCGTGAACATCGTGTCCTTCACCGGCATCGTCAGGCTGAAGAATGGAATTCGCGTGGAACGGATTTGCAACTCGGTCGCTGATCGCGTTTCCGGAAACCCGGAGGTCGGATTCACGCTGCAACCGATGCTCGCGGAAACTTTACGGGCCAGCGCCGGCGTGGGAGGAGTGGGAGGAACTGTCGGCGGCGGGGGCGGTGGCATATCCACGCAGGTCGTCAGCGGGTCGCCCTTGGTATCGAGATTGCGCTCGCGGTAGCCGACTTCGAGGACCAGCCGGCGGTAGAAGGGCAGCTCGCGGAAGGCGACGCGCACTTCCGGCGCGCGCACCACGGTGGTGAAATTGCGCTCGCCGTTCAAGTTGTCGTTGGAGCGCCGCCAGGAAAGAGTCAGGCCAAACTGGCGCCGGAACTGGTAATCGCCGCGAATGTTGAAATCCTGCAGGTCGCGGATCTGGCGCGCATTGGCGCTGGAGAAATTAGGTCCAAACCGCGAATAGTCCGCGCGCCAACTCAGCTTGCCGATCTTTTGAGTTGCCTCGCCGCGATACGCAACATCCGGGACGAGGCTCTTATAACACCGCGCGTCCAGCACGGCTCCGCCGATAATCGACGATACGGAAGTGCACACAGAACTGGTGGGATTGGCCACCACGCTGGCTGGCGGTTTTCCCCCAGCCGTCCAACTGCGCGCGATTTCGCCGGAGAGTTTCAGGCGCGCCGCGCGGTAGTCCACGGTGGTATCTAGTGAGACGACATGGTTATTCGCCGCTTCGCTGGCGGGACGGCGCGCGCCTGGCACCTCGACTTCCGTTGCGAGACAGCCCACCCCGATGTCTTCGACACGCAGCGCGGACGTCATTGTGTCCAGGCAAGTGATTTTCGCTTCCGGCAGCGATTGCAGCAGGTCCTTCCCGTGGCTGTAATTGAGCGCCACCCAGCCGTTCTTGCCGGCCTTGTGCTCGATGCGCATCCCGGCAACGAAACGTGAGTAGGGCTTGAATGGATTGGAAGCATTGACTATGAAAACTTGCGAGCCGGGGGACGTCTCAATGCAGCCCGCAGCGGCCAGGAAGGGAGGACCTGCCGGCGGCGGAGTGCCCAGCGTGGAGGCTCGCTGGCAGTCCACTGTGATGTCGCGAAAGGTACGGAAATCGCGGTACAGCGAGCCCCAGCGGTCGGCGAAAAATCCGATGGTGCCGGTGACGCGTACGTTGTCCGTCCACTGGCGCCAGGCGTGGAGTCCTTTAATGTTCTGGCTGAAGGTGAGTCGCGAATAGTTCACCAGCGAGTCGCCCAGGGTGGCCTCCCCGTGCGGGCTGACGAGCCGCAGATAGCCGCGCTGCAGGCTGATGCGTTCCGGATCGACGCGGGGATTATCTGTGTAACGGGTCACAATTGAGGTCTCGAACCGCGAGTTGGTGAACACCGGCAGATTGTTGAGGAAGCTGATTTCCGCGACATTGTTGATGCTGTCGCACGTGCGCGGCCGCGCCGGAGGCGTAAAGATGACGAGTTGAGGGCGCGTGCAGGCATGGAGAAAGGAACGCTCTGTATTTCCCTGCACGCTCACGGACTGCACGTCGTAGCGAATTTCAAATGTCGTCTGGCCGGGCTCGGACGGGCGGTCCAGCGGCCGTTGCGGCAAGGTCGAAACCTGCGGCGGGGGCGTCTCGGTCTTCTGCTGTCCGCTCCCGGCGGATGGCGCAGTCGGAGCGCTCGTCTCTGCCTTATTTTGGGCCGGCTGGCCGGCGATTGCGGAAGGCGCCGTCGCGGCTGCGGGCGGAGCCGGATTATTCCCGGCAGTTTGCGCGTACGCTCCCGCGCTCGCAAAACTCAGTAGAGTCAGAAACACGAGCAGGCGGACCGCCATCATTTGCCGTTTCATAGGAGAACCCCGCTTTTCAGAGTTGACCGCACACACCGCGGCCGAAAAGACTGGACTGCATATACTACGGCCGTATGAAGGAAGGAAAAGGGCCGGAGTTGATTGATGCCGCGCATGCTCAAGCACGATCCCACCCAACTCCGCTTGCGACGGCATGGCCCCTGGGAAAAAAGACCCCGGAAACTTCGACTCCCTGTGCCTCGGAGCTGAGTCGAGACAATATTCTCGACCGCGGTTTGGGCGGTCAATTAGCCTACACACCCCACGAATTTCGGCTGGTAAAGTGTCATTCCGAGTCGCGGTTGTCAACAGAAAAGTATGCGTCCGCAGCCCGGCAGCCGGACCGCAAAGGTTTGCATTCACAGGAGATTTGCTTGGCCTGTCCGGGAGTGGACCGCGCGCTGCGCGCCATATTCAGTTAGCTAACATGGCCCCGAATGAAGAATTGATGCGAGCAGCGAACAGACTTGCGCACGCGCCGTTTGCGAAATTCGCGCAGGAAGATTCGGGCATTACATTCCCTCGTAATTGGGCCCGCCGCCGCCCTCCGGCACTACCCAGTCGATGATTTGGTATGGGTCCATGATGTCGCACGTCTTGCAATGCACGCAATTCGACGCGTTGATCTTCAATTTTTGTTTGCCATTTTCACTCGCCATCTCATAAACCGCGGCGGGACAAAAATACTCGCACGGATTTCCGTACTCGCGCGTGCAGCGGTTAACGCAGATGTTTGTGTCCAGCACGTGAAGATGGCAAGGCTGATCTTCCTCGTGCCGCGTGCCGGAATGATAGACGTCTGTGAGGCGATCGAATGTGAGTTTGCCGTCACCTTTGAAGCGCTCGCCGTCGGCGGCTGGGCGCGAGAGCTTTTCATAGGCTTCGTGGCCCGCGCTCACGTGCATGGGATCCACGAGTCCGTGGCCGCCGCTGATTTGCTGGAATGCGGCGTGAACCAATCCCGCATAAACGCCATCGTGGAAGCCTTGATGAAAATTGCGCACGGCCCACAGATCCGGCTTAATCCAGCTCGCCTCCACTTTCTTGTGGAAGGTGGAGAGCATCTTCGCGGAAGTGTCGCCGGATTTCAGCGCTTCCAGAATTGTTTCCGCGGCAAGCATGCCGCTCTTAATCGCCAGATTGATGCCCTTTAGCTTTTGCGAGTTCAAAAAACTGGCCGAATCGCCGATGATCAAACCGCCGTCCACGCAGGTGCGCGGCATGGAATACCAGCCGCCCTCGGGCAATGATTTCGCTCCGTAGCGCACCAGCTTGCCGCCTTCGAGCAATTTGCGCACGAACGGATGCGTCTTGAATTTCTGGAAGGCTTCGTGCGGATCGAAAAGCGAGTCGCGATACTCGAGCCCAATCACCAGTCCGAGCGACACGCGATTCTCTTTCATGCCGTAGATCCATCCGCCGCCGTACATGCTGGTGTCCACCGGCCAGCCCATGGTGTGCGCAACGAAGCCCGGCGCCACGCGTCCTGCGGGCACGTCCCACAATTCCTTGATGCCCAGCGCATAGATTTGCGGATTTAGGCCGTCGAGCTTGTATTTGTTGACGAGCTGCTTGGTCAGCGAACCGCGCGTGCCTTCGGCCAGCACGGTCACCTTCGCGCGCAACTCATAACCGGGAGTGAAGTTGTCTTTCGGCTGGCCGTTCTTGTCTACGCCCTTATCTTCGGTGATGACCCCGGCGATGCCCTCGCGTTCAAAAATCAGATTCGCACCGGCGAACTGCGTGAACAAGTTGACGCCGGTTTTTTCCACCAGTCCGCCCAGCCACTTGGTCAGCTTGCTGAGGGAGATGACGTAATTGCCTTTATTCCGGAACGGCGGGGGCGTGATGGGAAAACGGAAGGCCGATTTCTCGGTGAAAAACATGGCGCAATCGTCGGTCACCGGCGTATCCAGTGGCGCGCAGTTTTCAAAGTCCGGCACCAGCTCGCGCAGCCCACGCGGATCCATCACCGCGCCGCTGAGCTGGTGCGCGCCGATTTCGCGGCCCTTTTCGAGTACGTACACGTTTTCCGCAGAGAGTGCGGGCTGCGCTCCCGACGCGTTATGTTGTTGGATGAGGTTCGCAAGATGCAGCGCGCAGGCCAGTCCCGCCGGCCCCGCACCGACAATCAGTACCTCCGCTTCGAGTTGTTCGCGTTCCGGCATCTCCGAGTCATATTAACAAATGTTTTCGACCGCGGTGTGCGCGCGGTCAAATCTTTTCGACCGCGGTGTGTGCGCCGAGCGGGAGAAGAACGCGCAAAGCGAAAAAGAGATCTGGACCGAGAAATCCGCACCAGCGAACAGCCGAGGGAGCTTCCGTCCCTTCAGGCAGGACGAAATGCGGGTAGTCGTTGACCGACAATACCAAGGCGAGTAGTCTCTCCCTTCGGGCATTCTCTCCGCCAATTGAGTCGCAGCGATGGAATGACGAGGAGGAAATTCATGCGTCGCTTTCTATTCGTATTAATTGTCTTCACGTTCGGAGCGGGCACCGCAGTTGCACAGCACGAGCATACGGTGGCCATCAAACGCGGCGGGCGAAGTCCGTCAACCTCGCTCCGCCCAGGCGGCACCGCCCCATCCGCCGCCACAGGAGACGTCCGCGACGCGACGATCGAGGCGCTGCTCGACCGCATGGAACACCTCGAAAAACGAATTGCGCAACTCGAAGCCCGGCAGGGAACAGATGCCGGCGAAAAGCTTGCTGCGGTTTCCGGCCCATCAGCAGGCGCTTTGACAGCGGGAACGGATGGCGAGTTCAAGGCCGGCTCTTCAGAAGTCGCAGTGCCCCGCGCGAGCGCGCAGGAAGGCATGGCGCATCCGGGCATGACCCAGGGCGCCGCGCCACCGCAAGAAATGACCTACCCCTCCTTGAAAATTTCCGGGTATGCGGACGTCAACTTCTCCGCTACCGACGAGAAAAACGTCACCAGCGGCTTCAATCTTGGTCAGTTTGTGCTGCACATGGCCTCGCCGCTCTCCAAGAAAGTCAGCTACTTCGGCGAAATCAGCTTGACCGCGACCGCCTCCGGCTACAACGTGGAGCTGGAGCGCACCATCATCCGTTACGACTGGAACGACTACTTCAAGCTCTCTTTCGGCCGCTACCACACCCCGGTGAGCTACTGGAATACGGCGTTTCATCACGGGTCATGGCTGCAAACCACCATCAGCCGGCCGGAGATGATCAAGTTCGGCGGCCGCTTGTTGCCCGTGCACTTCGTCGGCTTCCAGGCCGAAGGAAATATTCCCAGCGGCGGCGCGGGACTGGGCTACAGCGTCGGCGTGGGCAACGGGCGCGGGTCCATCATCAGCCGCGCGGGTGACGCGGGCGACGTCAACAATAATCGCGCCTGGCTAGTCAATTTCTACTCGCGGCCTTCGGCGCTGTATGGGCTGCAAGTCGGCGCCACGGTTTATCGCGATAAAATCACGCCCGGGCCCGGCCTGCGATTTAACGAATGGATCAGCTCCGCATACCTGGCGTGGACGCGGGAAACGCCGGAGATCCTGGCGGAATTTTCCAACACCCATCACTCCGACGTGAACACCAGCCGGGTGTTCAATACGCAAGCGTTCTACGTGCAACTGGCCTACCGCCTGCCGTTCTCGGATAAGAATTGGAAACCCTACTACCGCTTCGAGTACATCAACCGCCCGTCCACGGAACCGGTGCTGGGCATCACCAGTTGGTTGAGCTCCACGGCCGGCCTGCGCTGGGATATTTCCAATTTCGCGGCGCTCAAGGGGGAATACCGCAATTTCCAGCGCGGTCCCAGCCAGCCGCACATCAGCGGCGTGTTCCTCCAGACCAGCTTCACCTTCTGAGGAGAGACCATGATGAGCGAACAACAATCCAAGCGCAGGCCCCACGAAGGCTCGGGCCTGCTTCGCAAGCTTCTCTCCTTACTCCTCGGTGGCGTGATGACCGCTGCCGTATCTTCACCGCTCAGCGCGCGCGCCCCAAATCTTCGGGGCGCATCCTTGCTCGCGGCGGCGCAGACCGCCAAAGGGGGCGACGTGGCCATTGTCGTACACGCCGGCACGCCGATTACGAATCTGACTCTGGCCGAGGTGCGCAAGATTTTCCGCGGCGAAAAACAGTATTGGACTACGGACCTGCCTGTCGTGCTGCTGGTGCGGGCCCCGGTGGCACGCGAGCGAGACGTGGTTCTGAAAGTGATTTATCAGATGACTGAAGCGCAGTTCCGGCAGTTCTGGATGGCCAAGATTTTTCGCGCGGAATCCGTATCCGCGCCCAAGCTGGTCTATTCTCCCGACATGGCCAACCAACTTGTCTCCACGCTGCCGGGGGCGATTTCCTTTGTGGACGCGCATCAAGTGGGGTCCGGCCTGAAAGTGGTCCGCGTGGACGGCAAGCTCCCGGGCGAGGCAGGCTATCCGCTACGTTGACAGCATATCGGAAAAGCCCGTCACATCGTCACCCTGGGTGCGCCGCAAAAAGTCGAAGGATCTCAACTTGGAGTATTTGCTGTGCATAGTTTTCCCCGTCGCTGCAGCAGCCCGGTGTCCGCTCTCTGCGTTGACTTACCTCCACCCGCGGCTTAGAATCGCCCCCGAACAGCGGATTCGTCCCACAATATGATACTTGGCAAGAATCTCGGACATTATCGCGTACAAGAGAAGATTGGTGCGGGTGGGATGGGCGAAGTATACCGCGCCACCGATGCGAAACTCGGCCGCGACGTCGCCATTAAGGTTTTGCCCGAGCTTTTCACCAAGGACGCCGAGCGCTTAGCGCGTTTCGACCGCGAAGCCCGCGTGCTGGCCTCACTGAATCATCCCAACATCGCAACGATCCATGGGCTGGAAGAGGCCGGCGATTTGCGCTACCTGGTGATGGAGCTGGTGCCCGGCCTCACCCTGGCGGAGCGGCTAGCGCGGGGCCCAGTGCCGCTGGAGGAAGCTCTCTCGATTGTGCGGCAAATGGCCGAGGCACTGGAGGTCGCGCATGAGAAAGGCGTCATCCATCGTGACTTGAAACCGTCCAACATCAAGGTGACACCGGAAGGAACGGTGAAGATTCTCGATTTTGGTTTGGCCAAGGCTTTCGCGACCGAGGCCTCGTCTCAGGATATTTCCGGCTCGCCGACTGTCTCGCTCATGGGTACGCGAGGAGGCGCTATCTTGGGTACCGTGCCGTACATGAGCCCCGAACAGGCGCGCGGCAAGCCGCTGGATCGCCGCACGGACATTTGGGCGTTTGGCTGCATTCTCTATGAACTGCTGACGGGGCGGCAAGCGTTCCGCGGCGAGACCGAATCCGACACGATCGCCAAGGTTCTCGAGCGGGAGCCGGATTGGCGTGCTTTGCCGGCTAGGACGCCTTCGCGAGTCCGCACTCTGTTGAGTCGATGCCTTCATAAAGACGCTCATCACAGAATCCAGCACATCGGTGATGCCCGGATCGAAGTTGAGGAAGCGCTGGCCGCGCCGCGGACAATGGCCGGGGACGAGACGCCAGACATCGGCAAACTGCAGCCGGCTCGATGGGGCAAGAGGCTGCTTTTTATTTCCGCCGGGACGGCTTTCTTAGGAGTTCTTGCGACCTGGACCGTGGTGCGAATCGTGACCCGGCCTGTGTCCGCATCATTCAGTGTGAATTCGGTGGGCCGACTCACGCATGATCCCGGACTGTCGGAGTGGCCGACGTGGTCGCCGGATGGCAGCCTGCTGGCATTTGCGTCGAACCGCAGGGGCAACTTCGAAATCTATGTGCGCCGTGTGGAGGGCGGGCAGGAGGTCAACGTCACGAATGATCCCGGCGAGGACTTCCAGCCGGCTTTCTCGCCGGACGGCAACTCACTGGCGTTCATCTCTACGCGATCCTCGCAGAGCGGGATGATCAAAATCGGTATGCTCTTCGGATTTGAGTTCCGTACCTATGGCGGCGACTTATGGCTTGCCCCAGCGCTGGGAGGTCAAGCGAGGCGCATCGCCCAAAACGCAAATTTTCCTGCCTGGCATCCCCGGGAGCGCAAGATCGCTTACGTGAGCGGAGTCGAGGATCACCGATCCATCCTGGAAGTCCCCGCGGAGGGAGGCGCGCCGATAGCGCTGCTGCCGAGCGAATCTTCCAGCTGGGAAATCGTGCGACTCAACTTTTCGCCAAGTGGGAACTGGATCAGCTTCGAGACCGTAGATGAAGGTGTAATGCTGGTGCCCAGAGGAGGCGGTGCGCCTCACAAGCTGGTGGACGGCATCAGTCACGTGTGGGATGCCAACGGCCGACGTCTTTATTACCTGACCCGCGACCACGCAGGCGGGACACGACTGTTGGCCGCCGAAATAGACGAGGCACGTGGCGTGTTGGCGGGCAGCCCGCAGACAGTGGGTCTCGTCACCGGCATCCTGCGCGACTTGGCCGTCTCGCGAGACGCCCAGCAATTCGCTGTGTCCCAGCTTGAAGGGTCCATGAATCTCACCCGGCTTCCCCTCACTCCTACAGGCGGAACGCCGTCTGGTCCCGAAGAGCAGTTAAGCAGCGGCCAGGTGATTGATCGCTACCCAGCATTCTCTCCGGACGGGCGGCGCATTGCTTTCGCGAGTGACCGACTGGGGGCGATGGAAATGTGGATCTATGACGTGACAAGCCGAATACAGCAGCGGCTGCAACTTCCTGGCAAAGATCTCGGCGTTAACCTGCCCAATTGGTCTCCCGACGGCAGGACTATTGTGGTCACACGCTTCTTTCAAGATGGCACCCGCTCGCTCTGGCTTACGGCGACGGACGGGAGCCATGCAGAAGAGGTGCATCCCCCCGGCCGAGGCAACGTCAGCGGGTTCTTTTCGCCCGATGGCCGCCAGCTCTTGTACTTTTTCCGGACCGAGGGATTCACTCAAATCCACTTGATGGACATTGCGACACGAAAGAAGCGCCAGTTGACAACATCACGGTCGGATAAGTACGACGCCGACTGGTCGCCGGATGGGCGCTGGATTGCTTACTCTTCCAATGCGGGTGGCACGATGCAACTCTGGAGAATCCCGACATCGGGTGGCGACGAGCAGCAGCTAACCTCCGGCCATGAAAGGATGCGTCATGTTTCTTATTCTCCCGACGGGCGCTGGATCTACAGCCAACCAAGTCACCGGAACATTTGCCGGTTGCCTTCCTCGGGTGGGAGTCTGGAGGCTGTGACGCGATTCCCTGAATCAGGGCTTTTCATCGAGGAACCGAAACTCTCTCCAGACGGTCGCTACTTGGTCTACAGCCGCAGCAACGGCGGCTCCTCGCTTTGGTTGTTGCGGGTTGGGAAGGCGCAATAGCGTGCGCTAGACTTGTTCGCGGATGCACCAGAAGGTATTTGCCCGGGCGGCCACGCTGCTGCGCCGATAAGAAATCCGGCGCCTGGCGGAAATTTACTCGTACCAGCTTCTCATAAATGGGTCCGTAACCCTATGAGATCCACCTTGTGTTGACTAACTCACAGTTGCTGCCTAAGATGGTGTTGGGCGATTTTTCTGCATGATCGGTAAGACCATCGGGCAATACCATGTCCTGGAAAGTCTGGGTGGCGGAGGCATGGGCGTGGTGTATAAGGCCGAGGACTCCAAGCTCGGCCGCGAAGTCGCGCTGAAATTCCTCCCAGACGATCTTGCCAAGGATCCCGTCGCACTGGAACGCTTCGAGCGCGAAGCCCGCGCCGCCTCCTCACTGAACCATCCCAACATCTGCACAATTTACGACATTGAGGAATTCGAAGGCCAGCGCTTCATCGCCATGGAGCTGCTGGAAGGCGAGAGCCTGAAGGAAATCATCTCGCGCGGTCCGGCCGAAACCGAGCATATTCTCGAGCTGGGAATACAGATTGCCGACGCGCTGGACGCCGCGCACGCCAAAGGCATCGTCCACCGTGACATCAAGCCGGCCAATATTTTTGTGAACCCGCGCGGCCAGGCCAAGGTGCTCGACTTCGGGCTAGCCAAACAGATCGCGCAGAAAAGACTATCGCACACCGTGAGTTCGTCGTCGGCCATCACCGCGGCCGTCGGCGAACATCTGACCAGCTCCGGCGTCACCATGGGGACGGTGCTGTATATGTCGCCCGAGCAGGTGCGCGGGAAAGATCTCGACGCGCGCAGCGATGTGTTCAGCCTCGGCGTTGTGCTTTACGAGATGTGTACCGGCCGCCAGGCCTTTGCTGGCAATACTTCCGGCGTGCTCTTCGAAGCCATACTCAACAAGATTCCGACCGCGCCCTCGCGATTGAACCCGGAGCTGCCTCTGCAGATCGACGCCATCATTTTCAAGTGTCTGGAAAAAGACCGCGAGATGCGCTACCAGAGCTCCGCGGAATTGCGAGCCGACCTGAAACGTTTGCGGCGCGAAACTCAATCGGCCCGTGTCCTGGCCGAAAGCGGTGCGACGGTCACCACGCGGATGGGTATCGCGGCGTTGCCATTACCCTGGTGGAAACAAAGAGCGATTCTGGTGGCGGCCGCAGCCGTCCTGCTAGTGGCCGCCGTGACAGGCGGATATTTCGCGCTGCGCAGTGGCGACACGATCGATTCTCTGGCCGTGCTGCCGTTTGTCAACTCCACGAATGATCCGCAAACCGAATATCTCAGCGACGGCATCACGGAAAGTTTGATCAACGGACTGTCGCAGTCTCCCAAGCTCAAAGTGATGTCCCGCAGCGCCGTCTTCCGCTACAAGGGGCAAGCGCAGGATCCGCAGGCCATTGCCAAGGCGCTTCACGTGCACGCCATCCTCACCGGGCGCATGGTGCAGCGCGGTGAGATGCTTTCCATCAGCGTCGAGCTGGTGGACGCGCACGACGGCCGCCTGCTCTGGGGCGAGCAGTACAATCGCAAACTGGCCGACTTGCTCACCATCCAGGATGAAATCGCCCGCGACATGTTCGAAAAACTCAGCACGCGGCTGAGCGGCGCGGAAGTAAGGCCGGTCGCCAGGCGCTCCACGCAGAATGCCGAAGCGTACCAGCTCTACCTGAAAGGTCTCTACAACTGGAACCGCTGGACGGAAGACGGCTTCAAGAAAGCCATTGTGAATTACCAAACCGCCGTCGAAAAAGATCCAACTTATGCTGTGGCCTACACCGGCCTCGCCGACAGCTACATCCTGCTCGGTGACCTCGGCTATATGGCCTCGAACGAAGCATGGCCTAAGGCGAAGTCCGCGGCCGGCGAGGCGCTGGCCAAGGACGCCTCTCTGGCCGAGGCACACACCTCGGCAGCACTGGTGAAGGAATTGTTCGACTGGGATTGGTCCGGCGCAGAAAAAGAATTTCAGCGCGCCATCCAGCTCAACGCGAACTCCGCGGCGGCGCATCATTGGTACGGCGAATTCCTGGTCAAAATGGGACGTTTCGAGCAAGCCTCGCAGCAACTTCAGCGCGCGCAGGAGCTCGATAGCCAGTCACCCATGGTCAACGCAACGCTTGGATGGTTCTACTTTGTGCGCCACGAAAATGAACGCGCCACCGAGCAGCTCCAGAAAACTTTGGCCCTGGATCCCAACTTCGCGCCCGCGCGCCGCACGCTGGAAATCGTCTATGCGCAGCGCGGCATGACGCGCGAGGCGCTCGGCCAGTGGCAGAAGGCGCTGACGCTGGCCGGCAATCCGGAACTGGCCGCCTCGCTGGACGCCGATTTTGCCACCACCGGCTATCAGGGCTTGCTGCGCGACTGGATGGAAGGACTGAAGCAGGTCGCCAAGGATCGCTACGTTTCGCCGTACGGCATCGCGCAGTCGCACGCGCGACTCGGCGAAAATGGTCCGGCGCTGGAATGGCTGGGCAAAGCGTTTCAGGAGCACGATAGCCGGCTGGTCGCGCTGAAAGTGGACCCTTGCTTCGACACCCTGCGCAGCGAACCTAAGTTTAAGGATTTGATCAAGCGCATCGGCCTGCCCCAGTAGCTCTCGAGAACCTCAGCGCAATTCCTGGAATTCCTCGAGGCTGATTCCGAGCTGACGAAGCATTTTGAAAAATAACGGCGGGCCGATTTCACGCCCACCGCCCGACTGAGGCGGCTACTTTTTGGAATTCGCGAGCCGTGGCGCTGGGCATGCACGATCTCGGTAGAATCCTTGGGGAGGGGAATTCCTTTCTCGCGGTACTCGTCAGCAATCATCTCGAACACTTTAGAAACCTCAGCCAGGGCCTCTTCGCGGGTGGGCATCAAAGCGTAACAACCAGAAATGGCCGGGATCTCCGCCACCCAGGATCCGTCTTCCTGGCGGTACAGTACCGTTTTGTAATCGTGCAACGTCATTTGGCTGTCGCCTGCCTCAGAAAATACTATCACTATCTTCTGGCAGCAAGAAGTTCGGTCATGCCGATTTTGCTTTTTCCAACTCCTCAGCTAGGGCGGGGATGACTTCGAAGATGTCGCCGACGATGCCGTAATCGGCGACTTCGAATATCGGTGCGTTGGCATCTTTATTGACGGCGACGACCGTGCGCGCGCCCTTCATGCCCACCACGTGCTGAATGGCGCCGCTGATACCCAGCGCGAGATAGAGCTTGGGCGCGACAGTTTGTCCCGAGCTGCCAATTTGCCGATCCATGGGAAGCCAGCCTTCATCGCAGATGGGTCGCGAGGCGGCAATTTCTCCGCCAATCACCTTGGCGAGGTTTTCCACCAGCGGCAGATTTTTCTGTTCCTTGATGCCGCGGCCGACGGCCACAATGATGGGCGCCTGCGTCAAGTCCACCGCCTGCTTGGCTTCGCGGAATAGTTCGAGCGGCACGGTGCGGATTTGTTCCGGCTTCAAATCCACGTTGACATTGTTTATCGGCGCTTTCGCCGAGCCCTGCTCCACCTGGTCCGCGCGGAATGCGCCGGCCT
>DASYRO010000471.1:0-1812 GCA_036004385.1 Candidatus Acidiferrales bacterium | reverse complement strand
CGCACGACGACAACGCCGGGCATCTGCTCGGCTGCGTTGGTGTCCGCAGAAACGAGCGTCGCGCCGAATGCCGCGGGCCGCACAATTTTTCCGTAGAGCATTTCCGGCAGCTTCTGGTCGGAGGGATAACGATGCTTGCCGGTGACATAGTCGCGGCCGTTTACTTTTTTCACCGGCGTGCCCGCTACGGTCCACGCTGCCGCGGGCGCGAGAGAGTTTTCCGCCGGGATCGTCTGCGTGAGCTGGCGGCCTTTCACAAGTTCGGCATACGCGATTTCGCGTTCGGCCTCGGCCATGGCGATTTTTCCGCCGGCGGCGCTGAGCCGCTTGCGATCCACCTGCCATTTTTCCGCGGCCAGATCAATCAACATCTCGCGCGCCGCCGCAGCCACTTTGCGCAACTGCAGATTCATGTTCGGAGTGGTCTGGCTGCCGAACGTGCCCGCGTCAAAGGGCACGAGCTGCGTATCGCCCATCACCAATTCAATTTGATCCAGCGGAAAGTGAAGTTCTTCGGCGACGGCCTGGCTGAGCGACGTGCGGATGTTCTGTCCAACTTCCACTTTGCCGGTGTACACGCGGACTCTGCCGTTTTCGCCGATGTGCAGCCACGCGCCAATTTCCTTGGGGAGCGACCCGCCAAACGCCTGGCGGCCGCGGCCGGATTCCTGTTGCGCTATGGCGTCTTTCGTGACGCTGAGCACCAACACGCCTGCGCCGAGCAGCTTGAAAAATTCGCGGCGGTCCCAATCGAAATGATACGTGCCGGGCGCGGTGAGCTCGTAGCGTTCAGGTTCCATGCCGTTTTTGAAGGTCAGCTCGTCGTTCATTGGCCGGAGCCTTTCATGGCCTTGGCCGCGCGGCGCACCGCCGCAATGATGCGCGGATACGTGCCGCAGCGGCAGATGTTGCCCTGCATGAATTCGGAAATTTCCTGCTCCGACGGATTGGGATCCGTCTTCAGCAGCGCCACGCCGGTGACAATCATTCCCGACGTGCAGTACGCGCACTGCATCGCGCCCTCTTCGAGAAACGCTTCCTGCAACGGATGCAGCTTGCCGTTTTTCTCCAGCGCTTCGATGGTGGTGACTGGCTTCTGCCCCACGGCGCCGACCGGCACGATGCACGATTTGCGCGGGTTGCCGTCAATCAGCACCGTGCACGCACCGCACTGCCCTTCTCCGCAGCCATACTTGCTGCCGGTCAGGTCGAGCTGTTCGCGCAGGACGGAGAGCAGGCTGGCGTCGGCCTCCGCGTCAATCGCGCGAGGCGCTCCATTTATGTTGAGTTTCGTGATCCTAGCCACGCGTCACCCACTGGCCGCGAACACCCATGAAAGCAGTGACGGCTTGCAGCGCCATACCGTTTCTTTTATCACAGTTCGCGGCCTAGGATGCTTCGGATTCAAAGTGCGCCTCACGGACAGGGTGGGTGAGTTGCAATTTGCCGGATGCGGTCGCGGAAGGCGGCGACCCATTCCGCAATGCGCTCCTCACGGCGGTCGCCGCCGTCATATTCCGCGAATCGCGCCGTCTCAATCAGGTCCCGCACTTGTTTATCGGAAAGCGCTCCGATCAAGCCGACGAAAAACTTCCGGCCGTCTTCCGAAATGCGAGAGGGCGCGAACGTCGCACCGGCGTACGGCAGGCGCGACATGTTTACGTCGCAGGTGTTGGCGTCACTCCAGATGCGCGAATTCCGCCAGCCATCGAGATCGAGTTTCCTCGGTCCAAAGCTGGCGCCGGTATCCTGAATCATCGCGAACGGATGCTGGCATGGCTCTCCGGCCGAGGAGGGAGGCAAGCACACGAG
>DASYRO010000470.1:0-9151 GCA_036004385.1 Candidatus Acidiferrales bacterium | reverse complement strand
GCTCTCGGCCCTGCCGCTCTCAGCGAGTTCATTCGCTTGCTCGTAGAGTCGTCGGGGCAGCCGTAAGGTCGTCTGTACTTTTGCTCGTTCGTCAGACTTTCGCATTGGTTCTTACCTCGACTTCAGAAAAGATGTGTCATGCGAGTCGCTGAGAGATGTCTTAGTTGAATCATGCTCCGATTCGGCAAAGAAGTCAAGATTTTCGCCTCGCTGGGTTGCTTGACACTGTGGAAACCAGCGGATAGATTCGCGCGTCGTCAACGGCAGGTATCCGGTAACAGGAATAAGGCATCAGGGGAAAAACCAAGAACAAAGAGATGAGGAGTGCGAGATGAAGCAGCGCAGCGTGCGTAGGGTATGGCGCGAGGCATGGAGCGCAATGGTTGCGGCGTTACTCATGATGGCGTTGGCGGTGGGGCCGATCAGCATTGCGCCGGCATGGGGGCAGGCCAAGGGCGTTGAGCCGCCGTACTTTGCCATCAAGGGCGCGAAGATTGTCACGGTCAGCGGCGGAGTCATCGAAAATGGCACGGTCGTCGTCGCCAATGGATTGATCACGGCGGTCGGTGCGGATGCCAAAATTCCGCCGGAAGCGTGGGTGATTGACGGCAAGGGCCTCACGGTCTATCCCGGACTCATCGACGCGTTCACCGACGTCGGCCTGCCCGCAGCGCCCGCCGCTCCGGCGGGAGGTGCTCCCGGTGCAGGCGCGCCCGTGGTGCAGCAGGCCGCGGCGCAACAGCGGCTGTCGCAGGGACCCGAGGATCGTCCCGGCACCACGCCCTGGCGCAACGCCGCGGACGAATTGCAGCCGGGCGAACGCCGCGTCGAGCAGTGGCGCAACGCCGGCTTCACCACGGTGCTCAGCGCGCCGAAGACGGGCATCTTTCCCGGCCAGGGTGCGGTGATCGATCTGGCAGGCGAGCGGCCCGGCGAAATGGTGGTGAAAACTCCGGCGACTCTGCACATCACGTTGCAGCAGCCGGGAGGATTTGCCGGATTTCCGGGCTCGCTCTTCGGAGTGATTGCTTACATCAAGCAAATTTTCCTGGACGCGGCGCAAGCCCGCACGGCAGACGAGATTTATAGCGCGAACCCGAAGGGCATCGAGCGCCCCGATTACGACCGCGCCACGGCCGTGATTAACGCCGCGTTGCGCGCCAACCGCCCGGTGTTCTTCCCCGCGACGACGTCCGCGCAAATCCTCCGCGCGCTGAACCTGAACGAGCAGCTCAAGGTGAACATGGTTCTGTACCACGTGCAAAACGCCTACGAGCCCACAGCAGCCAGCGCGATTGCCGCGAAAAAAGTGCCAGTGCTGGTCAGCCTGAAGTGGCCGGAAAAAGAAACCGGCGGCGATCCGGAAGCGGACGAACTGCTGCGGACGCTCCGATTCCGCGCCAACGCGCCGTCTACACCGGCGGCGCTCGAAAAAGCCGGCGTGAAATTCGCGTTTTATTCCGACGGCATCACTAATCCCAAGGACATCCTCAAGAACGCCAAGAAATCCATCGACGCCGGACTCAAGGCCGACTCCGCGCTGCGCGCGTTCACGCTAGGCGCGGCGGAAATTCTTGGCGTGGCCGACCGCCTGGGCTCCATCGAGACGGGCAAAATTGCCAACCTCGTGGTGACCACCGGAGATATATTCAACGACCGCACGCAAGTGAAGTACGTCTTTGTGGACGGCCGGAGATTTGATGTCAAGGAGCAGGCGCCGCCTGCACCCGCAGGGGTTCCGGGAGCCGCCCCCGCTCGCATGGCTGGCCGATGGAGCCTGACGGTAAATACTCCCGACGGAGCGCAGCCCGTCACAGCCGACTTGGCGCAGGCCGCCGACGGCACGCTTTCGGGAAGCATTACCACAGCGTTCGGCAATTCCACCGTTAGCAAAGGCTCGGTCACGGGCAATCAGTTCACGTTTACTTTCGTGCTCGATGTCGGACAGGGGCCCTCTGACTGGGTTGTCAGCGGCACGATTGAAGGCAACACGATGAAGGGCACGGTCAGCGGAATCGGGCAGGTGTTTGACTTCACGGGCACGCGCGCCGGCCCCGGATCAAGCGCGGCCGAGGAGGTGGGCCGATGAAAACGAAATCCGCCACAAAGTCACAAAGTCACAGAGGAAGATCAATGATGGCAAAAACCCTTCATCCATTTGTGGCACTCGCGTTGATTGCGTCAATGCTGCCCGAACCGATGGCAGCACAGCAAGGTGCGAACGTCACGCTGATTCAGAACGGCACGATCCTCACGGCGACCAAGGGCACGATGCAGAAAGGCTCCATCCTGATTCGCGATGGAAAAATCGCCGAAGTCGGCGCGAACGTGAAAGCGCCGGCCGGCGCGACTGTGATTGACGCCACGGGCATGTACGTCACGCCTGGGCTGATTGATTGTCATTCGCACATCGCCGCGGAAGGCAACATCAACGAAGGCAGCATCGCGGTCAGCTCCATGGTGGCGATTGCCGACGTGCTCGATCCCGACGACATCGACATTTACCGCGAGCTGGCCGGCGGCACGACGACTTCCAACGTGCTGCACGGCAGCGCGAATCCCATCGGCGGGCTGAATCAGGTGATTAAGCATCGTTGGGGAAAAGACGCCAAGGGACTCATCTTCGAAGGCGCGCCTCCGGGAATCAAATTTGCGCTGGGGGAAAATCCGAAGCGCTCCAATTTCACTCCGCAGCCGGGCCAGCAACGCCGTTATCCCAACACGCGCATGGGCGTGATGGACGTGATTCGCCAAGCGTTCATTGACGCGCGCGAATACAAAAAGACTTGGGACTCTTACAACAAGCGCGTCGCCGCGGGCGAAAAGAACGTCATCCCGCCGCGGCGCGACCTCAAGCTGGAGCCGCTGGTGGAAATCCTAGAAGGCAAGCGCTACGTGCACTCGCACGGCTATCGCTCCGACGAATTGCGGCAGCTCTTGCTGCTCGCTGAGGAGTTCGGCTTCCGCGTGCGCACGCTCCAGCACGTGCTCGAAGGCTACAAAATCGCCAAGGAAATGGCCAAACACGGCGTGGGCGGCTCCACGTTTTCCGACTGGTGGTCGTACAAGAACGAAGCGTACGACGCCATTCCGTACAACGCGGCCATCATGACCAAGTATGGCGTAGTAGTTTCCATCAATTCCGACAGCGCCGAAGAAGCGCGCCACTTAAATCAGGAAGCAGCGAAAACGATGAAGTACGGCGGCATGTCGGAGACGGAAGCGCTGAAGATGGTGACCATCAATCCAGCCATCCAGCTCGGAATCGACAAGCGTGTCGGCTCCATCGAAGTTGGCAAGGACGCCGACCTGGTGATTTGGGACAAGCACCCGCTCAGCATTTACGCCGTGGCGCAGAAGTCCCTCATTGACGGCACGGTTTATTTCGACCGCAAGAAGGACATCGAACACCGCGCCGAAGTCGAAAAAGAAAAAAAGGCGCTGATGGACAAGGAAAAGTCCGCCGCGCCGCAGCGACAGAGCCCGCCGGGCAAGGCTCCCGGAACGGAGGGCGCGCCGCAACGCGAGCGCCGCCGTCCGCCGGTGACAAATGACGGAGGTGCGCGATGAGTAGCAAATCCGCCACAGAGACACCGAGGCACAGAGAGATGCAGGGAAACATTGGGGCTCGTTCATTTGCTCTCGTCTCACTTCTCATCGCGCTACTGGCAGCATCGCTCGCAAACGCGCAAGGCGGAAAGACATATGCCATCACCGGCGCGAAGATCTACACGTTAGCCGGCCCGCCGATAGCCAGCGGCACCGTGGTCATCAAGGACGGCCGAATCGCCGCAGTCGGCGCCAACGTGAGCGTGCCTTCCGGCGCGCAGGTCATCAACGCTAAAGGGCTCGAAGTCTATCCAGGAATGTTCAACGCGATCAGCCAGGTTGGATTGGTCGAAGTCGGCCAGGGCGAGCCCGGCACGGTGGATTTGAATGAGCTTGGCGATTACAACCCGCAAATCGCCGCGGCTACGGCGGTGCATCCTGCGAGCGAGCACATTCCCGTGGTGCGCGCCGCGGGCATCACGCATACGGTCAGCGTGCCCGGCGGCGGCGTCATGAGCGGGCACGGCTCGCTGATTCATCTCTCCGGCTGGGTGATTGACGAAATGCTCGGCAAGAAATCCGCGGTTCTCGTGCTGAACTGGCCGCGGCTTGCGCCGGCCGGAGGCGGCTTCGGCGGCGGAGGATTCCAGGCGGCCCGACGGCCATTCAGCGAGCTGAAGCAGGACTATGAACGACGCGTAACGGAAATCGAAAACTGGCTGGACCGCGCGCGGCACTATGCCCAGGCCGCAGAAAAAGGCTCCAAGGAAAATTTCACCCGCGATGAAAAGCTGGAAGGGCTGGTGCCGGTTGTGAAAGGCGAAGAGCCGGTGCTGGTGATGGCCAATGACGACCGCGACATCAAGAACGCCATCGAATTCTGCGAAAAACAAAAGCTCAAGATGATTCTCGGCGGAGGGCGCGAGGCATGGAAAGTGAAGGATCTGCTGAAGCAGAAAAACATTCCGGTCATCCTGGGCCGTACGCACGCCCTGCCCACCAATGATGATGAACCGTACGACAAGCCTTACTCTGCGCCGGGCGAGCTCACCGCCGCCGGCGTAAAAATCGCATTCGGCACATTTGACATCGAGTTTGTGCGCCGCCTGCCGAATGAAGCGGGCCAGGCGGTGGGCTACGGCCTTGCCCACGACGATGCGCTGAAGGCCATCACCATCAATCCCGCACAGATGTTCGGCGTGGATAAGGAGCTCGGCACCATCGAGCAGGGAAAAATTGCCAACATCATCGTGACCAATGGCGACCCGCTCGAACTTCAGACCGAAGTGCGCTACCTGTTCATCAAAGGCCAGCTCACTTCCACCGACAACAAGCACAAGCAGCTTTACGAGAAGTACAGAGCACGGCCCTAACGGGCAAGGCACTGGCTTCTGACTGTGGTCAGTGGCTCATTTGATTGGTGATTTGTGATTGGCGATTGAGTGAGTGATGCGCGCTTGATTCGATTAGGTTCGCTTATCAATCGCCAATCGCAAATCGCTCAATCACAAATCCTCACAATCGTGGCTGCGCTAAACTTCCTTCATTAATCTCCACTATCCCCTTTAGCTGCAAGCGATTACATATGGCACCTCTGTCCCACCAAGTTTTGTAGCGCCTGTACCATTGTTCCCCGGCGCACTGCCCTCCAGAATCGCTCCTACGTTGCGGATTTCAATTCAGATACCACGTCGTCCCTATTTTAAAGAGGGTTGAGACGAAGGAGCTCACGAACAAGATGTTCAAGACCATGCTCAAAGTTCTGTGCGGCGCGACACTTTTGATGGCGATCTGCATACCAGTCCACGCCGATACCATCGTCGTTTTCAACAACACCAACGGTTGCGGCGGTTCCAGCTGCTTCGGGAACGTCGTCACCCTGACCATTCATCCCACCGGTGGCAATGCCTACCAGGTGACCATGACCGTGGATACCACCAACAACACCAACACCGGCTCCGGCATCGGGGGCGTGGACTTCAAATTCAGCAGCACTGGAATTCTGTCTGCCAATCTGACTGCCGCCCCGGGCGGCGTAGCCGGATGGTCCGGCGGCGTAACCAACGGTTTGAACTCCAATGGTTGTACCACCACCAATGGCTCCAGCTTCGGCTGCGCTACAGACACAGCCTTCTTGCTCGCAGGCTCTTCGCTGGCCTCGCTGCCAAACAACGGCGTATACACATGGCAGTGGGACGTCACCGCCGGCGCTTTTGACCCCACTACAAATTCCATCCATGCTGGCGTGCTCTTCGGCTCGTTGCTTACTACCGGCGGGCCGCATGGCTCAACCTCGTTTCAGTCCACCGGGATCATCTCCGCGTCGGGGCTTGGCTCCACACCCCCGCCGCCGAACAACCCCGTCCCAGAGCCGGGTTCCCTCGTCCTTTTCGGCACTGGTTTGATTGGTCTTGCCAACGTCGTCCGTCGCCGGCTCAGCTAGTTCGCAGCGAGAATCAATAGTCTGTTCGAGGGCCGCAGAACTGCGGCCCTCGATTTTTTTTGCAATGTACTCGGCGTGCTCTGTCCGCGGGAAAAAGGCAAACTGGCAGTACGAATGTGCCCTGTATCCGGCACCTATGTACTGCTAAGACATTTATTTACAATAGTTTGCAAGAAATTGCAACTTCCATAGCGGCGCACCCATTCAGTCCGCGCACGTGCATACAAGAAATTATCATTTAACCTGCAGAAACTACAACGCTTACAGGACGACGAGCGGCTCGGGAGGCAATTGGTACTGCGAGTGCTTTTATACGCCGAGTGGCTAGCTGTAAGCCGATGGCAGGGGACGCAAGGCAGGTCCTACCGTCGGCGGCTTGAGGAAAAAGGAGATCCGACTTGAAGACAATGCTGAAGGTTCTTTTTGGCGCGGCTTTGCTCATGCTCTTTATGAGCGCGCCGGCCTATGCCGATACGATCACATTCAATACCGGAAACGGTTGCGGCGGGTCGAATTGTTTTGGCAACGTGCTGACCCTTACCTTCACACCGAATACTGGGACCGGAATTACCGTAACCCTAACCGTGGACACGTCCGGAAACCTCAACGGCGGGTCTGGAATTGCAAGCGTGGACTTCAATTTTGGGACCATTGGGAGCAACTCGGCCACGCTGATTTCATTCAATGGCGGCAGCACGGCTGGCTGGACCACGTCCACGAGTTCCCTGAGTGCTTCCGGTTGTGGAAGCAATCAGGGTAACTTCGGTTGTTCACAGGATTCGGGTTTTCTGGCTAACACGAGTTCACCGCTTGCCCCACTGAATGGCACCACCTATACCTGGGTGTGGACCGTTGATTCGACTGGATATGTGTCAGGAGATCCCGTGCACATCGGTGTCGACTTTGGATCAATTGTGACTACCGGGGGCAAGCATCCAACGTCCAAATTCCAGACTACCGGCATCATCTCCGCTTCCGGACCGGGAGTTCCCCCGCCTCCGCCGCCGGGTAACCCTGTACCCGAGCCGAGTTCCCTTGTGCTCTTAGGTACGGGCCTCGTCGGTTTGGCAAGAATCGTCCGCCGGCGCATCTCCGGCTAACTGCAGCGCAAAGCTGATCTCCTCTTCCGGGGGCCTCGCAGTTTGAGGCCCCTTGGTTTGAAAGCACGAGATTTGGGAATCGAGCAACTCCTCGCATCGGATGTCGCTACCGGAATGCGACCCTCCTTTAGCTGAAATCATTTGCATATAGACAAGGCACTACGGTTCTAGAACCTAATCCCGCCTGAACTCCTAAATCCAGCAGAAAGAGCTAATTAGTAAAAATCGACAACCGCCTTAATGTCATAGATTTTGGCATTTCGAGTGCTCACTGTACGATGCCCAGAAGTGTAATCATGTCTGTTCGCGGAAGTGTTTCACTGGTGCTTGGAGCCGAATAAGTCATCGGGTTCATGGGGAAGGAGATCGAAATGGTCAAGACCATCTTGAAAGTGCTCTTCGGAGCCGCTCTGCTCGTGGTGGTGCTGAGCGCTCCGGCTTATGCAGACACAGTTGTGATTTTGAGCGGTAGTGGAACCACCTGCGGCGGATCAAACTGTTTTGGGACCACCGTAACTTTGACGATTCACCCGACCAGTGGGAACAACTACACGGTCACGATGGACATCGACACGAGCGGATACAATGGCTCGGGGACCGGGATTTCCGGCGTGGATTTCAAGTTCGGCACCGGGATCACGGCCGCAACTTTGACTTCGGCTCCGGGTGGCACCGGTGCTTGGACAACGACACTCGGCGCCCTCAGCGCGAATGGCTGCGGCACGAACTCTGCCGGATTCAGCTGTTCGCAAAATGATGCTTTCCTCGCCGCCGGCGCCGCCGCGGCGCCGCTGCCCAATAACGGCACGTACACGTGGACGTGGGACGTCACCGCTACCGGGAACGTTACCGATCCCGCAAACCTGATTCACGTTGGCGCCGCCTTCGGCAGTATCGTAAACATTGGAAAACCGCCAGGAAAGCCCACATATCAAAATTCCGGGATCATCTCGGCGTCCGTGCCGGGAGGAAATTTCCCGCCGCCGACTAATCCTGTTCCGGAGCCTGGTTCTCTGGCGCTCTTCGGCACGGGCTTGGTCGCGCTGGGCGGAATCCTCCGCCGGCGCTTGAGCTAGGCCGAGTTTCAACAGTTAGCTAATCTCCTTCCCAAATAGGGCCGCGCGATGCGCGGCCCTTCTTATTTTTGATGACCCCGCGAATTCCTTGGGAAACTCTAATATCAATCCATCACGATCTGCTGAATCATTGAATCACTTCGACGGTTGCTTTTCCCCCGCGTCTATCATCCAATAGCCATGCAGCACTTGAAGGGATAGCGATTTTCGTTCTCCAATTGCTAGCATCGCCGGAAGGTGAACCATGCGAGAAGCGGTCATTGTGAGTTCGGTTCGCACGCCCGTGGGCAAAGCATTCAAGGGCGCACTGCGCACAGTTCGCCCCGACGACCTGGCCGCGCTGGCCATCAAGGAAGCGCTTGCGCGCGTGCCCGGGCTCGACCCCAAAGAAATCGAGGACGTCATTCTCGGCTGCGCCATGCCCGAAGGAGAGCAGGGCATGAACGTCGCGCGCATTGCGGCACTGCGGGCTGGGCTGCCGGTGGAATCGTCAGCCATGACCATCAACCGCTTCTGCTCGTCCGGGCTGCAAGCCATCGCCATTGCTGCGGAACGCATCATGGTGGGCCACGGGGACGTCATCGTCGCCGGAGGCACCGAGTCCATGACCATGATTCCCATGGGCGGCTACAAGATTTCTCCCAATCCCTGGCTGATGGACAATTATCCGGACAGCTACCTGGGCATGGGGCTCACGGCGGAAAATCTTTCCAGGAACTACGGCATCACGCGCGAACAAGCCGACGACTTTTCCTACCGCAGCCATCAAAATGCTCTGGCCGCGATCGCCGCGGGAAAATTCAAAGATGAAGTGGTGCCCGTGGAAGTGAAAACGACGTCCCTCGATAACGGCAAGCCTAAAACGTCGGCGTACTCATTTGACACGGACGAAGGCCCGCGCGCGGATACCTCTCCCGAAGCGCTGGCCAAGCTGAAGCCCGCGTTCCACGCTTCGGGCACCATCACCGCCGGAAACAGCTCAC
>DASYRO010000469.1:0-2631 GCA_036004385.1 Candidatus Acidiferrales bacterium | reverse complement strand
GAGACAAACCATAATCCGGCGTACGCGTTTCTGCTCTCGCGCATGGACTCCACGCCGGGATTCCCCACGCCCATCGGCGTGCTGCGGGCCGTCGAGGCCATGCGCTATGAAGACGTCATCGCCGGGCAGATCCGCGAGGTCACCGCCCTGCGCGGCAAAGGCGACCTGGCCAAGCTGCTGCGCCAGGGCGATACGTGGGAAGTGAAATAGCACAGTGGCGGTTAGCAAGGCGCTGAAGAAAAAACTCTCCGATGTCATCCTGAGCGAAGCGAAGGATCCCGATGTGTGAAGGATTCTTCGCTCGTCCCGAAGAACCGGAACTCGCTCAGAATGACACGAAAACTTTAGGGCGTCCGCGAAAACGGCCGCCCTTTTTGTTTCGCTCAAGTTTAGAAAATTACCGACCTGAGGGTGAAGCCGTTTGCTGCGGCGGAATTGCGGACGCCGGCTGCGCCGGTGCATGTGCGCGGGCGAACTGTAGTGCGTCGGCGGAAAGCATTGGCACCCAGCGGTCACGCACGGCCATGAATTCGGGCATGTCGCGCCGGGAAACAGGATTGGCCGGCGGTAGGCGCAACGCTTCGAAGTTGCGGTACGCGCCGTTCTGCAGAATGCGGAAATCGAGATGTGGGCCGGTGGCCAGTCCGGTCATGCCCACGAGCCCGATGCGTTCGCCCTGTCCTACATGAGAGCCGCTGCGCACGAGAATCCTGGAGAGGTGCATATACATCGTCTCGTAGCCGTTGGTGTGCTTGATGTGCACGATATTGCCGGCGCCGCCTTTGCGTCCCGCGAAGACCACGCGGCCATCGCCGATGGACTGCACGGGCGCGCCCACCGGCGCAGCGTAGTCAATACCCAGATGCGGGCGGTGAATCTTCAGGATGGGATGAAAGCGGCTCTTGCTGAAATGCGAAGTAATCGGCGCGCTGAATTTCAGCGGCGAGCGCAGAAACGCTTTCTGCAGCGACTTGCCGTCTGCCGCGTAGTAGGCAGCGCGGCCGTCGGGGTCGCGGAAGAGCACGGCTTGATACGGCGTGCCGGCGTTGTTGTATTCCGCGGCGAGAAGTTTTCCGTAGGCCGGCGGCTGGCCGTTTGCATAGGTGCGCTTTTCGATGACCACGCGGAAGGTGTCGCCCTTGCGCGGGTCCGTGTAGAAGTCCAGGTCCCAGCCGAATATTTCCGAGAGGCGGATGGCCAGCTCGGCGCGCTCGCCGGCATCCTCCACGGCATTGAAAAGCGAATCGCGAATTTTTCCTTCGATGCGCACCGTTTCGACGGTGGATGGAATTTCCTTGATCTCCGCGCGGTACTCGTTGCCGCGAGAGGAAACCCATAACATGCGGTCGGGGTCAATTTGGTAGCGCAGCGAAAGGAGGTCGCCGGCGATGGTGCGCGCGACGATCATTTGGTTTCCCGCGCGCAGCCGCGCGAGGTCATACACGGGCCGCGCGGCATCGACGACCGCGAGCACTGTGGAGCGCGCCACGCCCATGCCCTGCAGAAAATCTGTTATGTTTAAGCCGGTGGGAACCGCGCTCTCAGAAAAATGCGGCACGTGCACGGCTACCAGCGCGGCGTTTTTGCGCGCCAGCGCAATCTGCAGCGCAAGCTGCTCTTCGACGGAGGAAGTTGACTGCAAAGAATTGCCCAGCAACACCGCGCCCGTAATGGCCAGCGCGAGAATCAAGATCAGAGAACGGCGGTTCAAGAAGGACCCCCCAGAAAATCTCCTCGCGCCGGAGGCTGGGAAGGCCGGCGCGGGGACAAGCAGGATATCGCAACAATCCAATGTGACCTAATAAAAAATCGGAGTCCAGACACAAGTCGTGGGCGCGCCGCTATTTCGTTACTCCCGAAATTTCCGTGCTCCCGCGTACAAAAAGCGCAGCGCCGCGAGCACTCGTGATAGCATAAGCGGCAGTCTGGTCACTTGCGGTTCCCCTTCCTGGCCGGCCGCTGTGCGCACAATTTTTCTTGGCGTGGTAAGGGAGCAGCCCGCTCCCAGGTGTCATCATGAACAACAGAAGAACAGAAAGTATATCCGCCGCCCAGGCGGGGGCCAACCTGGCGATCATACAGTCCACGGTCCGCGTGGTCACGCGCTGCCTCGTCGCGGTTTTTTTTCTGGAGGTGTTCATTAGCGCCGCTCGCGTTGCCCTGAACATCCCGACGAGTCTGTGGTTCGCGGTGGCCCGAGGCGTTCTGATGGCCGTGCTGCTGCTGCCGATTTTTTACCGGCTGGTGCTTCGCCCCGTGGCCGAACTCGCTGCGAAGCAAGCGGCGGCAGCGGCCGAAGCGCGGTTCGACGTCATCGCACAGGCTGCGGGCGACGCCATCGTCATCTCCGACGTGGACTGGAAACTCCATTTCGTGAACCCTGCGGCGGAAAAAATGTTCGGCCTCCAGCCGGGCGAATGGACGAAGGCGCCGCTGGAATCGTTTCTGCCGGAGCAGACGAAGCAATTCCTGGAAGCGGCTCGTGCCCAGTACCGCGAGACCGGCAAACCGGCACTCGCCGGAAGAGGAATGTTCGAGCTCGAGCTGCAGCGGAGCGACGGAAGCCGATTCTCCGCCGAGCTGTGCGTGAGTGAGTTGCGCGAAGGTCGCCGGTCCTTGTTCGTATCCACG
>DASYRO010000468.1:0-1723 GCA_036004385.1 Candidatus Acidiferrales bacterium | reverse complement strand
CGCCGCGCCCGCCAGTTGCAGACCGGAGCGCGGCCGCTGATTGATCCGTCCAAGCTCCGCAAGCACACGCGCATCGCCCGTGAAGAGCTCGTGAAGGGATTGCTGGATTACGAATTGCCCGTCCTCGTGGAATCGGAGGACGAAAAGGACAGAAAGCGGCGCAGAGGTTAGCGCCGCAGCGGATATGAGAGTTGCCCTCGGCGTTTCCGGAGGAATTGCGGCTTACAAGGCTGCCGAGCTCGTCCGCCGCCTGCAACAGGAGCGTCTGGAAGTGCAGGTGGTGATGACGAGCAGCGCAGTGCAGTTCGTCACGCCGCTCACTTTTGCCGCGCTTTCCGGACGCAAAGTCATCACCGAAATGTTCGCCGAACCCGGCCAGGGTCCCGCCAACATTGATAGCGCGATCGAGCACATCGCCGTCGCGCAATCCATCGACCTGCTGGTGATTGCTCCCGCCACTGCCAACACCATCGCGCGCATGGCCGGCGGCATCGCCGACGATTTTCTCACTACACTTTATCTGGCCACAAAAGTTCCCGTGGTCGTCGCGCCGGCGATGAACGTCAACATGTGGGAACACGCTGCCACGCAGGACAATCTGGAAAAACTGCGCGCGCGCGGCGTACACGTCGTCGAGCCGGACGAGGGCTATCTGGCGTGCGGCATGACCGGCGCGGGGCGCCTGGCCGGCGTCGAATCCATCGCCAGAAAAGTTTGCGAGCTGCTCGGCATCCGCCATGACTTCGAAGGCGAAACCGTTCTCGTCACTGCCGGGCCGACCTGCGAAGACGTGGACCCCGTGCGCTTCCTCACCAACCGCTCGTCAGGAAAAATGGGCTATGCGCTGGCGGACGCCGCCGCGCGCCGTGGCGCCCGCGTGATTCTAGTCAGCGGGCCAGTGCAGCTCGAGCCGCCCGCTGGTCTCGAGTGCGTTTCGGTGCGCACCACCAAGGAAATGCACCGCGCCGTGCTTGAGCGCGCACCTGCGGCCACCGTTATCATCAAGGCCGCTGCCGTCGCCGACTATCGTCCCGCGGCCGCGCAGCCGAAAAAAATGAAGCGCGCGGGCGGACGCGCCACCCTCGAGCTCGAGCCCACGCCCGACATCCTCGCTGATCTCGCGCGCAGCAAGGGCAACCGCATCCTTGTCGGTTTTGCGGCAGAAACCGACCGCGTTACCGAAAACGCCCGCGAAAAGCTGCTCGCCAAAGGCGCGGACATGATTGTCGCCAACGACATCACGCAGGAAGGCGCGGGCTTCGACGCGGACACTAACATTGTCTCCATCTTCACCCGCGACGCCCGCGGATCGGGCGAAGTAGGGGCTGGCTTCAGCTCGCCATCCTCGTCCAGCGCGGCCTCCGGTATTCGCGAAATTAATCTTCCGAAGATGAGCAAATTTGATGTCGCCAACCGCATCCTCGACGAAATCCTCCGCCTCCGCTCGTAGCCCTGCCTTTCTTTTTTGCTTGCATCGGCTCCGTTTGTTTGTGTTTGTAGGGGCGCAGCATGCTGCGCCCTCTTGGAGTGCGGGAGCTTGCTCTCGCTTTGCCTTTGCGAAGCTTGCTTCGCGCATTGCTTTTTTCCTTGATTCGCCTTCCTGCTGAATTCGTGTATTCTTTTCTCCGATGACGCCCGACGCACGCGCCAAACTCGAAGCCTGGCTCGACTATTTCGACGACCTCGGCCTCGCGCCTTTCTACTCCGATCGCGCCTCGTTGGA
>DASYRO010000467.1:0-4453 GCA_036004385.1 Candidatus Acidiferrales bacterium | reverse complement strand
CGAATTTTTTCACGCGTGGAACGTGAAGCGACTGCGGCCGAAGCCGCTCGGTCCCTTTGATTATTCGCGCGAGGTACACACGCCGTCGCTGTGGATTTCCGAAGGGCTGACGAGTTACTACGGCGATCTGCTGCTGGTGCGCGCGGGCCTGCAAAAACCGGAGCGCTATCTGGAATTGCTTTCTCGGCTGATTACAAATTTCGAGCAGCGGCCCGGACGCAGCGAGCGCAGCATCGAAGAGACAAGCTGGGACACGTGGTTCCGCGCCGGCGTGACCGGCGACACGAACCTGGCCAATTCGACGTACTCCTACTACGACGGCGGGCAGATTGCCGGACACCTGCTGGATTTTGCGATTCGCCAGGCGACCAACAACCAGAAATCTCTGGACGACTGGATGCGCCTGCTCTTCCAGCGGCATGCGCTTCCCAAGCCGGCGTTTGAACCGGAGGACGCGGTTCGCGCGGCGAACGAAGTGGCCGGCAAGGATGTCAGCGAAATTTTCCGGCGGTACATCAGCGGCAAGGAGGCCATCCCGTACGAGACTTATTTCACCTATGCAGGCATCCATGTGGAGCGCATGCGCACGCCGGATGTGGGCTGGACGGGCATCGTCACTTCGCGGGACGACGATGGCCGCGCGCGCGTCAGCAACATCATTCCCGGCAGCCCGGCAGAGGACGCGGGCGTGGATAAGAACGACGTCATTATCGCGCTGGATGGCCGCGTGATGGACCAGGCCGATTTCCAGAAATCGCTGGACGCGCGCCGGCCGGGAGATAAACTGCGGCTGGCCGTGCTCCGCCGCGGGGATTTGAAGGAACTCTCTGTGACCGCCGTTCCCTACCCGTACACAACATTCAAGCTTCAGGTGGCGGATAATCTGTCGCCAATGCAGCGGAAAATTTTTGAGAGCTGGATCCATGGGAAATGATATTGGAAGTCGAAGCGCTAAAAGTTTGAGGGTTAAAGCGAACGGCGAATTCGAGCGCGACTGAAAAAGACTCAGAAAAGGCTTGAAGGGACGGCCGGAACAAGATAAACAAGTTAGCGGAACGCGCCAGCCAATCCTCCGAGGAGAGTAAAAGACCCATGCCAACCCTATTGATTTGCCGCACGTGTGGAACGCGCGCGCAGGCGGAACTTGCTACCAATGAGCGAGAACTGGCCAACGTGGGAATGCTTGAACGGAGCTGTATGCAGTGCGCAGCAAATACGCGTTGGGGGCTGGCGCAGGATTACCGGCGTGTCGAGCGGCGCGGCACAGAACGCCGCAGCGGCCGCGCTCCCACGCCGGCCAGCGGCGAACGGCGCAGCGGTCAACGGCGGAGTCAGGAACGGCGGGGCAGATAGGCACTAGGTGTCAGGTATTAGGCATCAGGTTACAGTGATCAGTTTTCAGTGAGCAGCGGCCAGTTCTAAAAAATCAGGGGCCGGTCGAAATGACCGGCCCGTCTACTTTGGGACTTCGTTAAGAGTTTAGCTGGCGGCTTTCTCTTCGGTTTTTTCCTCGGGTTTGGCGCCCTTCTTATCTTTCTTTTCCTTCTTCTTCAGTTTGGAGCCGAGGAGTTCGAGGATGGCCAGTTCGGCGCCGTCGCCGATGCGCCAGCCGGCCTTGATGATGCGCGTGTAGCCGCCGTTGCGGTCGGAGAAGCGCGGCGCGACCTCCGAGAAAAGTTTCTGCGTGGCGACCGGAGTCATCAGGAACGAGGCGGCCTGGCGGCGGGCGTGAAGGTTATCGCGCTTGCCGAGGGTGATCATTTTTTCGACGATGGGCCGGGCAGCCTTGGCGCGGGCGCGCGTGGTATGGATGCGCTCCTTCTCAATCACGTTGGTAACGAGACTGCGCAGCACGGCGCGGCGGTGCGCCGGCTGTTTGCCGAGTTTGGAACCTGAACGAAGGTGTCTCATAGCCGTTTTCCCTATACGCTACGAGGGGCGCAGCAAGCAGCGCCCTACGGCGCGGTGGTTTCCTCCGGCGGCGCGGTTTGGCTGGGGAGCGGCGGCCAGATGATGCGGCCGTGCTCGTCGAACTTCATGCCCAGCGCCAGGCCCATGCGGCCAAGGATTTCTTTGATTTCATTCAGCGACTTGCGGCCGAAATTTTTCGTCTTGAGCATTTCCGGCTCGCTGCGCTGCACCAGCTCGCGGATGGTCTGGATATTGGCGTTCTTCAGGCAGTTGTAGGAGCGCACGGAAAGCTCCAGCTCCTCCACTGAACGGTCCAGGTGTTCGAGGCGCGGATCGTTGGTGGGTTCGGAGATTTCTTCGGGCAGGTCGGTGGCTTCCTCGAAGTTGATAAAGATGCTCATGTGATCCTTGATGAGCTTGGAAGCCAGCCCGATAGCGTCCTGCGGAGTGATAGCGCCGTTGGTCCACACCTCGAGCGAGAGCTTTTCGTAGTCAGTCATCTGGCCGAGGCGCGCGGCTTCCACGGCGTAGTTGACTTTGCGCACCGGCGAGTGCACGGAATCGACGGGGATGTAGCCAATGGGCAGGTCCTCATCGAAGTTGCGGTCTGCGCCGACGTAGCCGCGGCCGTTCTTGACGCGCATCTCCACCTGCAACTTGCCGCCTTCGCTGACCGTGGCCAGATAAACGTTCTTGTCCAGGACGGCGCAGTCGGCGTCTTCCTCGATCATGGCGGATGTGACCACGCCGGGCTGTTCGATATTCAGGTAAATGGTCTTGGCCTGGTCCGAGTTCAACTTGAGCGGCACTTGCTTCAGGTTGAGGATGATGTCCGTGGCATCCTCGACGACGCCGGGAATCGGCGAAAATTCGTGCAGCACGCCTTCGATTTTCACGGCGGTAATGGCCGCGCCTTCGATGGAACTAAGCAGGGCGCGCCGCAGGGCGTTGCCCACGGTGGTGCCCCAGCCGCGCTCGAAGGGCTGCGCTGAGAAATTTCCGAATTTGTCTGTCAGCGACTCGGGCTCGGCCGCCAACCTCTTGGGCTTCTGGAAACCTTTCCACATCTTTCGAATCCTCCTCCCGGGCAAACCCCGGGTAACACTACGAATCAGAAAATCTTCCCCGGCCGCTTACTTCGAATACAGCTCGACGATGAGCTGCTCGGAGATGGGCGGCGTGGTGACGTCCTGGCGGCGCGGCAGCGCGACTACGCGGCCTTTGCATGCGGGACGGTCTACTTCCAGCCACGGCACGGCGTTCTGGCTCTGCGCCAGGTTCTGGGCCTCGAGCACCATGGCGTTCTGGTGCATCTTGGACGCGAGGGCGATATCTTCCCCCACGCTCACCAGGTACGACGGGATGTTCACCTTGCGCCCTGCGACCGTCACATGGCCATGCAGCACCATCTGCCGCGCCTGCGCACGCGAACTCGCCAGGCCCATGCGATAGAGCGCATTGTCGAGACGCCGCTCCAGCATGACGAGAAGATTCTCGCCCGTAGGGCCCTTGGCGCGCTCCGCCTTGGCCACGTAGGTCCGGAACTGGCGCTCCAGCAGGCCATAGGTGCGCTTGGCCTTCTGTTTTTCGCGCAACTGCAAGCCGTAGCCCACGGTCTTCGCGCGGCGCTTCTGGCCGTGCTGGCCGGGAACAAAATTGCGCTTTTCGATGGCGCATTTTTCCGTAAAACACCGCAGGCCCTTCAGGAAGAGTTTCATGCCTTCCCGACGGCACAAGCGGCATACCGCATCACGATGACGAGCCAATTGCTTTTCTCCTTTTGCTAAACAGCAACATCAGAGGGCGCAGCAAGCAGCGCCCCTACAACAGAAAACCATTACACGCGGCGGCGCTTGGGCGGGCGGCAGCCGTTGTGCGGAATCGGGGTCACGTCCTTGATGGCGTTGATGTGCAACCCCGAGGACGCCAGCGCGCGCACCGCGGATTCGCGGCCGGAGCCGGGACCCTTTACCCGGACAAATACTGATTTCATGCCGTACTGGTCGCGCGCCACGCCCGCGGCGGCCGATGCCGCCTGCTGTGCGGCGTAGGGCGTGCCCTTGCGCGAGCCTTTGAATCCCACCGAGCCGGCCGATGACCAGCACACCGCGCGGCCGTCGGGGTCGGTGATGGTCACCAGCGTGTTGTTGAACGACGCCTGGACGTACACAATGCCCTGCGGCACGATGCGGCGCTCGCGCTTCTTCTTGAATTCCTTTTTCTTCTTCGTCGGCTTGGCTGCTGCTGGTGCTCCGGCGGCCGCTGCGTCTTTTGGTTCTTTAGCCACGTGTTCCTCGCGTTTCGTTGTTCCCAAATCGGGCGCAGCATGCTGCGCCCCTACAAACCGTCATGCGAATGACTAGCCCTTCTTGCCCAGGACCTTCTTTTTCATGGCCACCGCGCCCTTGCGCGGACCCTTGCGCGTGCGCGCGTTAGTGTGCGTGCGCTGTCCGTGGACCGGCAAGTTGCGGCGGTGGCGCAGGCCGCGATACGCCTGGATCTCAATCAGCCGGCGGATGTTCATCTGGATCTCCTTGCGGAG
>DASYRO010000466.1:0-3562 GCA_036004385.1 Candidatus Acidiferrales bacterium | reverse complement strand
GCCCGCTGTTTGGCGTTGGAGGGCAGGATCCCTCTGTTGCGCAGCCATTCGGTAAAAATTCTCCAGAAGAAGCGTGTGCCGTGGCGAATCACGCGCGACTTCGCTTCACCGCCGGCGCGAGCGCGTTCGTGGCTGAGCACTTCCACCACGCGATAACCCTTGCGCAGCGTGTTGGCGATGAGCTCGATTTCGATTTCAAACATGTTGCTCGTGTAGTTGAAATCGTCGAAGATCTCGCGGCGAAACGCCTTGTATCCGTTTAGCGCGTCGGATAAATAGCGGCCCAGGAAGAGGCCGACGGCATACGTCAGGAAAACGTTCCCGAGCGCGCGAATCGGCGTGTATTCTTCGCTTCCGCCTACCACGCGCGACCCGATCACCAAGCCCACTCCGTCTTCCATCGCTTGCAGAAACCTCGGCAGCTCTTCGGCGCGGTGCGAATAATCCGCGTCCATCATGACGATGATGCTGCCGGTGGTGTTGGCAAAGCCCAAGCGCAGCGCGCGGCCCTTGCCCGAAGGCCCGGTATTGCGCACTACGCGTGCGCCTCGCTCCCCGGCGACGGCTGCGGTGCGGTCGCTCGATTTGTCATCCACGAGAATGACTTCGAATTCGTAGCCGCTCATTTGCGCTGTGGTTTTGTTGAGATCGTCCAGGACGAGTCCGATATTCATCTCTTCGTTTTTGGCCGGGATGACGATGCTAACCTTTGCGGGCACATTTCCCCCCAAATTCTCCAAACAGCGAAACCCGAGCGCACTATTAAAGCACGAAAGTTTATGGATTGGTTCGGAAGCAACCTCGCGGCGTGCCGAAAAGCAAAATGAAATGCAGTTGCTCGTCCGCGCTTAGCCTTCAGGCCGGCTTCCGCAGTGCAACCAGCGCATACAGGCCCAGATCCATCGGCAAGAGGGCGGGATAGACGCGCGTGGCTTCGACGCGAAAATCGCCGCGCTTGTACCCGGTGATTATGTCGTTGTGGCTCGACGGATGAATTACGTCATCATCGTAGCCGAGAATCCTGAACAGCCCGCGCGTAATCAGGTTTTTCACGGGAAATCCCAGCACGGCGACGCCGCCCGGGCGCAAGACGCGGTGCATGGTCGCCGCAGCGCGCTGCATTTCTTCGCCGCGATGGAGATGTTCCAGCACGCTCAAGCAGAGCAGCGCGTCCACGGAATTTTCTGCCAGCGGTATGTCCATCACCGAACCGCTCACCAGCATGACGTTCCGCAATTGCAACCTGTCGAGCATCCCGCGTACCGCGGCCGCCGCTCGAGTGTCCAATAAATCCACGCCGATTACTCTGCTCGCCATTTGGGAAAGGGTCGGAAACAACAGCCCGGCGCCATAACCGATTTCCACGATGCATCCCGTGCCGCCGTTCACGCACTTGGAAAGCATCTCCATCGCCATCACGAACCGGCGTTTATACACAATGCCGGAAATAGGGTGATAGATGAGCCGCGTGTGTTTGTCCATGTCGTAGTTATGCGTGCCCTCCAGAAAGCGGGCCATCTGTGGCACGTCTTCAAATCGAGGCAACTTGAGGACACTCACCGTTTTTCTCCCTGCGCAGCGGAGGCCGAACCGCGCTCGTCACCTGCGGTTCGTTGAATCGGCTCTAATACCGCGATATCGCTCATCGACATGTCGTAATTCAGCCACCTGTCCATCCCCCAGATTCCGGGGATCCGCCGGACTTCACGATAATAGCGCGTCATCGCAACCTGGATACCGCGATTACGTCCCAGATCATAGGCGTAGTTCCCGCTGGGCAGCACGTGTACGAGAATCCGAGCGTATTCCTGGCGGGCAAGCCGACCGAGAAGACCATAGTGCGGCGTGCGGTGAGTATTGAGCATGGCCATGCGATCTTTCATCACCACACCGTTTCGCAAATAAATCCATTCGCCGGTGTCCAGCAGCACGCGGTCGGCAGGAAGCCCGTCGAATTCGTGTTCAATGTCGCGTACATATCGGTGCAGGTCCGGGTCCACCGTGAGTTGCGGGACGCGCGTGAATCCCATCCCCGCGAACACGGTCAGCACCACCAGGAATCCGACCACGACTTGAAACCATTGTTGTGCGTGCGAGCCACCCGGCTCGTCCCCCAGCGGCCAGAACGCAGCCAGCGCAGCGAGAGCAAAGCACGCGCCCACCATCGTGGAGGGGCCCAAGTGCGCGGGAAAAAAGGTAATCCCGGAGGTGTACAAGCCGCCAAAGGTCATCACCAGCCAGCCCGCCCAGAGAGCGATCAGCCGGCGAGTTCGCTCGCCGCGCAACAAAACGAGCCCGCCGACCAGCCCCGGCAACAGGAACAATCCCGCGTCCGCAAAGCGCTCGTTGATTCTCACAAACGAAATCACGTGCGAACCCATGATTTCAAATACCCAGTAGCGATAGGCGTCGCCCCAGATTAGCAACCCGGAAGCAGCCACGGCACCGAGAACGGCGAACGTGGCCGCGCCAAAGACGATTATTCGGCGCGAGGACAATTCTCCATCGAGCCAGAGGTACACGACGTACATCACCGCAAAAATGGCTAGATACTGCTTGACCAGGAATCCCAGCGCCGGCAGCACCGCCATGACCACCAGCCAGCGCGGATTTTTGGAAAGAGCGAATTGCGTAAGTATCCAGAACGCGATGGTGGACACTAAAACGCTCAGCGGATCGTTATGGAGGAAAACATTGAACGCATTTGTCTCCGAATTTGTCGCTAGCAAATACGACGCAAACACAAAGAACGGCAGCCAAAGGCGAGGGACCTGCGGAAAGCGCTGCGAGTCCGCTATGCGCAGGACGTTCCACGCCGCCGCGCCAGCAAACATCGCAGCGAGCACGAGATAAATCTGCAACAAGACACGGTACGCGCGAATCGAATCCGAGCGCCCCGCCATTCGCGCGAGAAAATAAGAAACCGCGGGCGTGCCCGGAGTGTATGCTCCGGAATTGCTGTCATCGGGCGAAGTGTAAAGCGGTGTCCCCGTACGCCATTTGATGATGTCGGTCATGAAGAAGGATTCGGACCATCCGCCCAGGTCGTACGGCAGCGTAAGGATTGCGCGGTTGCGGACAAAATAAAGCCCGCACAGGCCGAGCGCCAATACAGTGAGTGCGAGGATGCCCAGCCGCGCGGGCGCGGGACGAAAGTTCCCGGAATGAAAGCGAACGATGAAGGCGGCTAGAACACAAAGCGCCATCGCCCCGCCAATCAGCGCCTCGGGCACGAGGTTGCGCTGCGGGCCGTGGAGGCGTCCGCTCAGCAGTAGGGCGATGGCGCCAAGCTGCCCAACGAAAATGAGCAGCACAAGCCAGTGAACCCACCGGGGGATGGGGCCGCCATTCATGAGAAGTGAACGCCGCGCATCTTCAGCTCTGATAAATGCCGCGGATGATCTCTTTATTTTCGATCATCCACGCGCGCATCTTGCCGATACCGTCGTACGGAGAAGTCGTCGGGCTCCAGCCGATTTCAGTCTGGGCGCGGCGGACGTCGCTGATATACACGCGCTGGTCGCCGGGGCGCCAATCGCCGAACGAGCAATTCATTTTGTCG
>DASYRO010000465.1:0-4046 GCA_036004385.1 Candidatus Acidiferrales bacterium | reverse complement strand
CATTTTGGTCTGGTTGTGCAGGTGGCCGTCAGAAGGAAACGCCGGGTTGGTCAGAAAGATTCCATAGGCAGTTGTTCTGGGATCGACAGTGCCCGGAAAGTACTGAGATTCCCAGCGCAGTCCATAGTCCACCGTCAAGTTGGACAACACTCTCCAGGAATCCTGTGCGAAGAGCGCGAACTCTTCATTGGAAATCTTCGACGCGCCCGCAGCGTCTGTGGCCGGGCCGGTCGGGCCCGCGCCCTGCAGGAAGAGCAGCAGCGGACCTCCGTTCGCCGTCGCAGGACCGACACATGTTGCCGGCGCAGTCACCCAGGTTCCATCCGAGCATTCCACCGTGTTGGGGCCGAAGCCTCCTGGCGCGGCAGGCGAGGCGTAACGCAGGAAGCCGACCGTGCTGTCGAAGATATAGCGCCCCGTGAAGAATCCGCGGAACACCTGATCGTTCAGGCTGTGGATCCACTCCCCGCCAAGCTTGATCGTATGCCTGCCCCAGAGGATGGAAAAATTGTCGCGAATCTGGGTGCGCCAGAACAGCTCGTCAATCTTCGGCTCCAGGAAAAACGGTTGTCCGAAACGGAACGTCGTGGCGAAGCCCATCGCCGTGTCCGCGGGGACGTTGGATGGGACGGCCGTCCGCGGCCGGTTCTCGCGCGAGTAGGTGAAGTGGCCTTCGTTGGCCATCGTCGGGGAAATCGTGCTGAACAAGTTGACGTTGAACGAATGGATCTTTGTGAAGTTGCCCTCGATGCCGTTGGCCGAGTTGCCGTACGTGGCCACGTCGAACGTTTCATTCACTTTCTTCGACGCGTTGAAATTGTAGGAAACGGCGAACTGGTTATTCGGATTCAAGGTCCAATCCATTTTGCCCAGCACACCCGTGGTGTAAATCGGCCGCCGCACCGGCAGTCCTTCCTCCTGACTTCGAGTGGCGCTCATGAAAGAAATGAGCGCCAGGCGCTGGCAGTCGGCATTTGCGTTCAGCAAGGCCTCATTGGCGGCAATGCCCGCCGCGGTGGTGACAATGGGCGTCCACGCGGCTGCGGTGCCGATGGGGCAGGCAGTCGGAGGAATTGTGGCGCTTAGATTATCGCGCTGCAGGTTGCCGGTGATGCGCTCGACGCCGACAAAGTAGAACAGCTTATCTTTGATCACCGGGCCGCCGATAGTGCCGCCGAACTGCTCGCGGTGGAAGTCCTTCAGCGGTTTCCCGTCGGAAGTGTCCGAGCTAAGACTTTCGTGGCGCTGAAAGTGGAACAAGCTACCGTGGACATCATTCGTCCCCGACCGGGTGATGATGTTCACGACTCCGCTGGCCGTGCGCCCGAATTCCGCTTTGGCGCCTGTGGCCACCACCTGGAATTCCTTCACGGCATCCAGCGGAATATCAATGGCCACGCGTTGTCCGCCCACCTGCTCGCCGAAGAAGCCGTTAATGTAATCGCCGCCATCCACGCTGATGTTCGTGAAGATGCCGCGCTGGCCGCTAAACGTGATTTCGTCGCCGTCCGGGCCCTGCACGATGCTTACGCCGGCCGTCAGCGTCAGCAGGTCTTCCACCTTGCGGCCCAGAATCGGCGTGTTGGCGACGGTCAGGTCGTTCAGGGTGGAGCTGACCTCCGTCTTGGCGGTGTCCACGGTCGGTGTTGCTTCCACCGTGACGGTTTCCGTCGCCGCCGCCACCTTCATGTTCAGCGTCAAGGTGACCTGTTGCCCGACCGAGACGCTTACGTTCTGTTGCAACAGCCTGGCAAAGCCCGATTTGGTGACGGTAACTTCGTACCGTCCGGAAGGAAGTTGCAACGCCACGAAATGCCCGTCTTCATTCGTGGTATACGTTTTCGTCAGGTTGGTATCCAGATTTTTGACTTCCACGGTAGCGCCGGGCACGACCCCTCCGGACGCGTCCAGGACGGTGCCCTGAATCACGCCGGTCGTGATTTGTGCCTGACCCCACGCACTTCCCGCCATGGCCAGCGCCATGACGAGCGCAAACAATAAGCCCCACTTGGTCTTCATTGTCGCCTCCGCGGTGTGAACATGAACTGTGCGAATCTCTGGGCCGTGTCTTCGCCTCGTTTGGAACTCTCCGAACTGCATCCACCGGCTTGTCCAGCCATGGCCGGTCGGTCAATGAAACGTAACGCGGAAATTATAAGTTCCCTGACAGACAAAGCAACCGCAGATTGTGCAAATCGGGAAATTTTCCGGTGGGCCGGGTCGATGGGCAGCAAACTCTCCGGCGCTTATTTATTTTAAAAATCTTGGCGGCAGCTCTTCGTCCCGCTGAAACGCAATGTCGTCAAAGCGCGCGGCCATGCCGTGCCAGCCATCAGCAGAGGCAGCTTCCGCGCGTACAATGTGCGCCACGGTCCTCATGCGCACGCCGCCGCGTCCCAGCGGACGTTCCACGAGCCCCACCTCCAGTTCGATGGCGGTGCCCGGCTCGATGGGCTTCGGCGCAAGAAAATAGACTCCACTGGAGCTGATGTTCTTGGTGAGCAAAGTGACCGGCGTGGGTTCTTCGACTTGGTTTACTTGTGTTAACCGCAGCGGCAGTTGTAACGCGGCGCGCGGGTGGAAGCGCCGTTCCAAGGCCATGCCGAAGGAGTGTGTGGGCACGCGCGCAAACAGGCGCGGTTTCTTCCCCACCAGTTCGATGTGCAACTCGCGTGCGGGCTTTTTCTCTTCGCCGACCAGGCGCAGCGGTCTGGCGTATTCGGTGGCGATTTCGACACCAAACAATTCGTATTTCTCGCGTGCAGCAGACATGTTCGATGCCCCCAGGATGCTGCCCCGACGATGCGGGAAGTTGCGCCCGGGCCTCCCATGCGGCGCGGGTCTTAAGAAGGTCCCCAAACAAAGCTTTGCCAATATCTCCGGTGAGCCGCGGTAGCGTCAATTGGCACGCCGCTGGGCGTGTCTTAAGAAACAATGCGCCCGTTGCGGCCCGGGAAAGTATGCGATCGACACACTACTTCCGGCGCCGCCGTGGGGCACGTTGACCTTTAGCGGTGCCCCGCCGCCGCTTCGCGAAATTTAGATAATGGTGAACGGTGGCGTCCGGAAAACGCCGCCGTCGCCATGCTGGTTTGCGACGCCACGCGCACGATCGGCCGCGTGTTCCCATTGCTGATGGATCGCACGGAGGCATAGACCGTGCCGTTGGGCCGCGAAGGCGCCACGGCATGCGCCGCGGTCACGTGGTCCGTGATGGCTTGCAGCCGCTTCAGGATCCATTCCCATTGTTCGCTGTCCAGTTGCCGCAGATACGGCCGCAGCCCCTGGATGAACGGGTCTTCCATCAACAGTTCGCCGTTGGACTCCGGGATGAAGAAACGGTTCAGCCCGACGCCCAGCGCCTCGGAGATTTTTTCCAAGGTGCCCAGGCTCGGAGTCATCTGTCCGCTTTCGATCCGCGAGAGGTACGAGCGCGAGACGCGCGAGCGTGCTTGCAACTGGCTCTGCGTCATGCCGCGCGATTCGCGGAGTTGCCGGATGCGCTGCCCGATGTTTTCCACTGTGTCGCGGTTCGGCCAGCTTTCAAACAATTGCCGGTCGTCGCCCGGTAACTCCTGCGGTGCCGGAGCCGGCAGTGCAAATTCCACCGGGGAAGGCAGCAGGCGCAAGCAGCGGCGGCAATTGCCCGTACGCGTGCGGTATTGCACCAGCCCGCACGTCTTACAGCGAATTACCTCGCGGTCCAGGTCCGTTGTTTCCCTCTTGCTACTGTGTTCCGACACGTACGTCCTCACATATTCCTCTAGCGTGGCGGACAGGGAGGTGTTCTCGTTTGAGAGGGGAAGGCAGAAGCTGGCGCGCAGGCATTGTGCTCAGACGGCCACCCGCTGTCAAGCCCTTTTTTGCGGAATTGCCTAAGATACACGGGCAAAACTCCCGAACTGCCGGACGAAATCGGTGAATCCAGTACGAAACACGAAATTCGAAACTCGAATTTCGTAAACCGTAATTCGACATTCGATATTCGGTATCGCCTGCTCGGAGTGCGCGAGGTTGCTTGCCCTGAGCAGAAGCGAAGGACTCGT
>DASYRO010000464.1:0-3306 GCA_036004385.1 Candidatus Acidiferrales bacterium | reverse complement strand
CAGCGCGTCCATTTGCTCGCGCGCCTGGCGCTTCAACTCGTCGAGTTCATCGCGCGAGCGGTGCAGGTAGGCGATGAGGTCGGCCGCCTGGCGCGTTTCGGGAGCCATCTCGGCGCGAGCGCGTTCGATCAGGCCCGCCGGCAACTCAAGCCTCTGAGCTATATCAATGCCGCTGGAAACGCCGGGCACTCCGACCAGCAGCCGGTACGTGGGGCGAAGATTCACGGCGTCGAATTCCACCGCGGCGTTGACCACGCCGGGCGTGGTCGAGGCATAAGCTTTCAAGCGGTCGTGGTGCGTGGTGGCCAGCGTGAGAGATTTTTTCGCGCGAAATTCTTCAAGCAGCGCCACGGCCAGCGCGGAGCCTTCCTCCGGCGCGGTACCCGTCCCCATTTCATCAGCCAGCACGAGCGATTGCGGTGTGGCGGCAGCGAGCATGGCGCGCAAGTTCAGCATGTGCGCGGAAAAAGTACTCAGGTCGGCGGCGATGGATTGCTCGTCGCCGATGTCCACCAGCACACGGTCAAAGAGCGGTAGCGTTGCGGAGTCCGCGGCGACGGGAATGCCGGACTGCGCGGAGAGCGCGGCGAGACCCACGGTTTTCAGCGCGACAGTTTTGCCGCCGGTATTGGGCCCGCTGATGAGCAGCACAGTCTCCTCGCCGCCGAGCGCCAGCGACATGGGGACAATGCGGCGATCTTCCGCGCGCAACTTGTCTTCGAGAATGGGATGGCGCGCGGCGTCGAGCCGCACTGCGTTGTCCGCGCTGAATGTGGGCAGGCAGCCGTTGAATTCGCGCGCGAAACGCCCACGAGCGAAAATCGAATCGAGCAGCGCAATCGTATCCGCGGCGTGGCGCAGCGGCGTGCCGTCGGCGCGGAGCTTGTCGGTGAGCTCGGCGAGGATGCGCTGGATTTCCGCGGCTTCGTCTTCGGCAAGCTGCACGAGCTGGTTATTGAGCTCGACGGTGTCGAAGGGCTCGACGAAGATCGTCTGGCCCGTCGCGCTCGAGCCGTGCACCACGCCGGGAATGGTCTTACGGTCGGCGGCGCGCACGGGAATCACGAAGCGGTCGTTGCGCAGCGTGACGTAGTCTTCGCCGGCGTCGGCGCCTCGCGCGCGCAGTATAGCCTTCAAATGTTTTTGCACGCCGTCGCGGGCCCGCGCAATCGCGTGGCGGATCTTCTTGAGCTGCGGAGAGGCGTCGTCGGAGATGTCGCCGTTGGGAAGAATCGCCTTGCGAATCACCGCGGCCATTGGACGAAAATCGCCCAGAGAACGCGCGCGAGTGTTGAGCATCGGATACGTCGCGGCCTCTTCGTGAAACGCCGTGCGCAGCCACGCGGCCGTTTCCAGCAGCGACGCAGCGTCCAGCAGCTCCTGCGGGGCCAGCACCGCGCCGGGCACTTCCATGCGCGCGAGCCACGCGTCGGGGTCGGCCAGCGAGCCGAAACCCATCTCGCCGCCGGCGCGCAGCCAGGCGATGGCTTCGCGGATCAGCGCGAATGCGTCGTCAAGCGCGAAGCGATCGGTCGCCAGCGCCAGCGCATCAATATGACGCCGGCCGGGCGCGGACGTGCTGAAGCGGCGTAGTATCGCGCGTAATGCGTCGAATTCGAGGACATCTGCTGCTGAGCGAGACATGGATGCAGTGTAAGGCGAAGAGATAAAGATTGCCACAGAGCCACGGAGACACGGAGATGAGAGGGTGTCGGGTGTTGGGCTTAGCGTGTAGCAAGCAGGGAGAGGGAAGAGAGGGTTTTCGCCAAAAAGTGGCGAAGGGATCCGCCGGCGGAGACGGAGCAGCACTTGACATTGAAGAGCGGGAAGCTAAAGTACGCTCGATAGCAGGAGTGGCAGCCTGGGTTCACGATTCCACCGAAATTCTGAGTGAGGTGCGCGATGGCGATTCGCTTCTTGAGCATGCGAGCATGGACGTATGGACTGGTCCGTTTTGCTTTGATTGGAGGGTTGTTTTTTGTAAGCAGCGCGGGGGCCGGGCCGCAAACGAAAAAGGCCGGGGCCGCCAAGGCTCCTGCAAAAGCGGCGGGAGAGCAACCGAAGTTCAAAGCAATCTGGGAGCCGGTGAACTTCAAGCAAGATATCGGGCTGACCGACGTCCACTTCGTGAATGACACAACGGGCTGGGCCTCCGGAGAGAAAGGCACGCTGATCAAGACGACCGACGGCGGAGATACATGGACGGTGATCCTCGGGGGCGATCCGGCGGGCAACGAAGAACCGATCCGCGACCTCCGATTTCTGGACGCGACGCACGGCTGGGCAACTAAATACCAACGCGGAGGCAAGCTGCTGCGCACCACGGACGGCGAGAACTGGGAACAGATTGGCAAGATCGGTGAAGAGTACGGCTTCTACTACGACTTCGTTTTCCTGACGGAGCGGATCGGCGTGCAACTGGTGAAAGAAGGCAATGACATTGCGCGCACCACCGACGGCGGAAAAACCTGGAAAGTGGTGGCAGACGGATGCGCGGTCAACGCGGAAGTAGAAGGACTTTCGCGAAAGCTGGCCTGCAGTCGAAAGAACTTTTTCTTTCTCTCCCCGGAGAGCGGGTATGCCATCGGGGCGACGATCCCGGGCACGAACATGGTGCTCTTCCGCACGGAAGACGGCGGGATCACGTGGACGCCGCAGGTGGTGCCGGAAGTGGGACACCCGGACGAATCACACTTCGAGCAATGGCTGTACTTTGCCGACGCGAACGTCGGATTCGCGGTGCTGCCGCGCGGAGACAAGTTCCTGGCGACGAGCGACGGCGGAAAAACTTGGCGGGGCGTAATCGCGTCGGTGAAAGGCCCGCTGAAGTTCGCGTCGCAGGTGGGCTGGTCGTTTGACCAGTACGGCAAATGGACGTACACAACGGACGGTGGGAAACGCTGGGCCAGCGTGGCTCTGCGCTTTCCGGCGTATGTCAAGGCGTACAGCCTGCCGTCGCCGCAGCGCGGATACGTCGTGGGCGAACATGGGATGGTGTACCGCTACCGCGTCGTGCCGGCGGAGTATTCGTCGAAAGGCATGCTGCCTGCGCCAATGATGCCGGGAGCGGCGAAGTAGTCAAGCGAAACCCTACTTCGCGGAGATGGCGGAGTCGGCGGCATGGTCCAGGCGCCAGAGTTCGCGGAGAAGATATTCGACGGCTTTTTGCGGATTGGCGGCGACGTAAAGCAGCCGCTCTTCTTTTTCGCCCCAAGGTGAGGCGTGGCCCTGTTCGACTTCGCGCACGCGCTCGACAATCGGCCGCCAGAATTCGCCCAGCGCGGCAAACGGCTTGCGCTTCATCAC
>DASYRO010000463.1:0-5620 GCA_036004385.1 Candidatus Acidiferrales bacterium | reverse complement strand
CGCTCGGAAGAGGTAAGCGTGGCGCACATGGCGTCAATGCGGCGGTATTCGGCTTCGTGCTCGGTGCAGAAGGACTGGTAGGCTTCGAAGGAGTCCCAGTAGTCGAGAGTCAGATAGCGGCCGGAGGTGTCCGAGTCGCGGAGAAGCGCCGTGCCATGATATTCAGCCGCGCGGCGAAAGAAAATCACCCAGGTGCCGGATGAATCGTAGTGACGTTCAAACTCGCCGATGTTTTCGCGCGGGACCGAGTATTCCCAGAGAATGGCAATCATCTAGTCGCTCCGAATCAGCCACGAAGACTCAGAGGCACAGAGAAAATCGAGGAGATATGTAACCACAGATGAACACGGATGAAAATTCGAATTGTCAAACTCGAAAATCGAAAAAGAGATTCTTCGTCCGCCGCGGCGGACTCAGAATGACAATTCCATCAGCCGGCGCCGCGTGAAGTCGGGCGGCTGAGCGATTGCAGCGAGGCGCGCAGCAGAGCTTCAAAGGTCGCGCCGCCTCCAGCCAGCGCCCGCGATTGCGCTTCCTCAGCGGCTTGTTCCGCGGCGCGGCGGTCGTAGCCAAGATTGAGCAGCGCGGAAACGACGTCGCCGGCGATGCCTCCGCGCGTGGCGGGCTTTTCTACCGCGGCGCCGGCGGCTTCCATCTGCGCGAGTTTGTCGCGCAGCTCGACGACGATGCGTTCCGCAGTTTTCTTGCCCACCCCGGGAATGCGCGTCAGCCGGAGCAGGTCGCCCGCACGGATGGCGGGAATCAGGTCGTCCACGCTCATGCCCGAAAGAATCTTCAGCGCCAGCGACGGGCCCACGCCGGAGGCGGAAATCAGCAGCTCGAAAAACTGTTTTTCGCGCGCGGTGAGAAATCCGTAAAGCAACAGCGCGTCTTCGCGGACGTGCGTATAAATGAGCAGCGAAATTTCTTCCTTCAACCCGCCCAGCGCGTAAAACGTGGAGAGCGGGATCTGCACCTGGTAGCCGACGCCGGCGACGTCTAGCAGGACCTGGTTGGGACGCTTGTCAATCAGTGTGCCGCGAAGTTGGCCAATCATGCGCAGCGATTATTCAGGAGTGCGCGACGAGTGTCAACGCCGTCCGCCGCTAACGGCTCTCTGTTTTTAAGATGTCATGCGTTCCAACCCGTCGAAAAGTAACGACATCTCCCTCCCATTCAAACGTAAAACGGTATGACCGAGTAATTCGCCCCTCCCAAATATCTTTGGTCGCTTTCATTTTCTTTATGCGAAGAGAAGGGTGCCAGGGGTTTTGCTCGAACAATAGGAAGGCCTCGTCCACTCGTGCTTGGATTTCCTTCGGCAGACGCTTGTAGTCGGAGACAAAAGTCTTGAAGCGTTGAAGAATCACTTTTTCAGGCTCGCGATCAGCGCTTTTGCGGACTTAAATCTCTTCACGCGGCCTGCGGCCTTGTCTTCGTCCGCTTCACGCTCCATGGCCTGCCATTCGGGGGTCCAGAACCACAGTTGGTCGCGCGGAATGAGCGCCAGTGGAACGAGCTCGATCCGGTCATCCTGAATGCGTACTTCCAGATCATCGCCTTCGTTCAAACGTAGTTTGCGGGTGATTTCTCTCGGCAGTGTGACCTGGCGCTTGGCGCCAACTCGAATTCTCGCAGTGGATCTTGCTGGCATAGTGCACGCCCTTCGTCGGATTGTCCGACAATCCGATTATCCGACGAAATGCCCAAGTCGTCAATGAGCATCAGCGCAGGGGAGCGGGGGCGGGAGCGGCGAGGGAGAAGCCGCCGTCCAGGTAGGCGCGGGCGACGCGCGTGACGAAGCGGTACACCGCGTCTTCTTTGGGCGCGAGCGGGCCGGGGCGATAGCCGCGCGAAGACACGCCGCGATATACGGATTCAATCGCTTTCCAATCCTGCAGATTGGTGACGTCCCAAAACTCGAACGCATAATCGGGCGAGAAATTTTCTTTTTCGAACGCTTCCGGAGGGAACAGCCACTGGCATTCGATTTTCGTGCGGCCGGGCGCAACGGGTTCGATGCGGTGCGTGAGCACGTAGTCGGGCTGGAGGCTGAGAAACACGTTGGGCAGCACGGCATAGTATTCGAGCTTGCGGCGCTGCGCTTCCGTGAGGCCGGGCAGCATCACGCCGGCGCTGCGGCCGTCCATGGACATCGTCTCCGCGTGTTCGGCAAGCGCCATGCTGCCCCCGATCCAAGCGCCGCTGCGGTCGAAATTGACGCCGCTATCCGGCGGGCTGACGCGGCAGAGCTGCGGATGAATCTGCGGGCAGTGGTAGCACTCGTGATAATTTTCGTGGACCAGCTTCCAGTTGGTTGCGACCTCGTAAGTTTTCTCGACGCCGAGGCGCAAGCGCTCGGGCTCGTAGGGCGCGACAACTTCTTCGAGGTCGCCGATCCAGTCGGCCAGCGGCGGGGCGTCGCCCGAGGCGTTGACGAAGACCCAGCCGTGCCACAGCTCGACGCGCGCGGGCGAAAGCGCGAAGCCCTCCGGCTCGAAGCCGGGGAGATCGCTGGCGCGCGGCGCATTTTTCAGCGAGCCGTCGAGGTTGTACGTCCAGCCGTGATACGCGCAGCGAATCTGGCGCGCGCTGGAGCATTCGCCGGGCTCGAGCAGTTCGTGCGCGCGGTGCGAGCAGACGTTATAGAAGCCGCGCAGCGCGCCGGACTCGTCACGGCCGAGGATGATGCCGTCATCACCGATGCGAATGGCGCGGTAATCGCCCGGCCGGGCCAAATCATCCGCGCGGCCCACGCACACCCACGCGGATTCGTAGAGATGCAGCAGCTCCCAGGCGAGCACCTCATCGGACGTGTAGGCTTCCTGCGGCAGATTGCGACTGAAACCAAACGGGGCGACCGAGCGCTCGAGCGAGGCGCGGTCCAAAGGCGCCGGAGAAGCCATCTGAGTTCGCATGAGTGCGTGAATGATAGCGAAGTCAACGGGAAACGCCAAGAGGGGATCTGCGGATTATTTCTGCTCGTGCAGGTCAACGGCGTCAACGATGCCGATGACGGAAGTGTCGATGGGGGAGCTGGGCCGGCCGACGGAGGTCATCGCGCCCCAGCCTTCGGTGGCGAGGAGCACGCGGTCGCCGACGCCGGCCTGCACCGCGTCGAGCGCGAGGATGGCGTCGCCGCGGTCGGAGCCGTCCAGATTCAGCGGCTGGACGACAAGAATCTTGCGGCCCTCATGCGAGGGCGATTTTTGCGTGGCGACGACATCTCCGATGACGCGAGCAATTAGCATAGTGGCGAGTGATGAGTGGCGAGTGGCGAGACAAGAATCGAAAAACGAAAAGCGAAAAACGAAAACCGGCTCATTTAGCACCCGGTATGGGGACATTGACTGAATCCACGATGCCGACGATGGTGGCTTCCGTGGGAATTTCGTTGGGCGCAAACGGGTAGCTGGCTTCGCGGCCCTTGCACCAGTAAATCGTCTCGCCCGCGCCCGCGCCCACCGAGTCCACCGCGACGAGCGGCTTGCCTTTGTCTTTTCCGTGACGGTTGATGGGCTGGACGAGAAGCAGCTTTTTCCCTTCCAGCGAAGGATTCTTGATCGTGCAGACCACTGTTCCGATGATGCGGCCGAGTTGCATGTTTCGGTCAAGATCAAAGAAGTTCGATAAATTGTTCGACACTGAGTCCAGCGTCTTTGATCAGCTTGGAAAGAGTGCCGGGCCTCAGTGCTTTGTGGTTCGGCACCGTCAATGTCTTCAACGGATCGCCGGGATGAATGAGGATCATGTGGCTGCCTGTTTGGTGGTGTAGGACGAATCCCGCCCGTCCAAAAGCGCGAACCGCCCGTTCGCCGGAGACGTCGCGCGGCAACTTCGGCATTAAGGCACTCGAACTTCGATTTCTTCTTCGCTCGGCAAAGGGAGATTGCGTTTTTTTAGACTGAGCAGATACCCCTCAATCGCGTCGCGGATGTTCGCCAATGCTTCTTCACGCGTATCCCCCTCAGAATGGCAGCCCGGAAGGCTGGGACAGCTTACGACGAATCCGCCCACCTCCAAATCCGGTTCGAGAATGACGCGATATTTCATATTCAGATTGTCCCGCAGTTGCGGCATGCTGGCTATTTTTTCTTTGCGGCAGCCAATTCGGGCTCGCGCTGTGAATCGAGCCGCACGGTGTCCACGATGCCAACGATGGCGGCGTCCACGGGACGGTCCTTGCACTCGTCGGCCATGCGCGCGGAGCTGCCGGAGCAGACCAGTACGGTTTCCCCGGCGCCCGCGCCGACGGTGTCCACGGCGATGAGGTAGCCAGCTTCGTCGGCGCCTTCCGGCGAAACTTGCCTGACGACGAGAAGTTTTTTGCCTTCCAGGCGCGGGTCCTTCCGCGTGGAAACGACGGTGCCGATGATGCGGGCCAAAATCATAGTGGCGAGTGACGAGTGGCTAGTGGCTAGCGAAAAACACGAAACTCGAAAATCAAAACGCAAAATTCAAAAAACAAAACCGCGGGAGAGATGCTTCGTCTGCCTGCGGCGGACCCAGCATGACGCCCAGGACGACGGAGGAAGCTTCGCCGCATGGCAAGCGAGGGCGCGGCAAGCGGCGCCCCTCCGTCGGCGTGCGCTCCGCGAAATTATTTCGCGGAGGCGGCCATCGTCTTGCCGATGGGCAGCACGTCCTCGAGCGACTGGTGCGGCCGCGGGATGACGTGGACGGCAATCAGCTCGCCCACGCGGCGCGCGGCGGCTGCGCCGGCGTCGGTGGCGGCCTTGACGGCGGCGACATCGCCGCGAACCAGCGCGGTGACGTAGCCCGATCCGATTTTTTCCCAGCCCACCAGCGTGACCTTGGCGGCCTTGACCATGGCGTCCGACGCCTCGATCATGGCCACGAAGCCGCGCGTCTCGATCATTCCCAGTGCTTCACCCATGCTGTTCCCTCCGGAGAAAACCGAAAATCGAAATTCGAAAAACGCCCTAAAGATGCTTCGCTGCGCTCAGCATGACAATTGCAAAGTCTTAGGCGCAGCAAGCAGCGCCCCTACACCCCAAAAGCCTACACCTTAAACCCAACACCCTAAACCCTTGCGCCTTCCCGCTCACCACTCATAACTCGCGACTATCGCAGCGAGCGGTCACGGCGGACGGCGTCTTCGATAAGCGCTTCCAGCTCGTCGCGCGAAAGCGTGACGCGATCCGGCGAAACCGAATCCGCGGTGACCGGGCATGACGGCCCGACCTGCGCCGCCGTGGTCAGGCCATAGCGGGCCCGCGCCGCGAGCAATTTTTCCACATCCTCGCCGGAAAGCAAGACTTGTTTACCAAGAAGCTCGGTCACCAGGGAAACGCGGGCGAAATGCTCGGTGGTCTCCATGCGGAACCACGCGGTCAGCAAATCCGCGCCGTAGGTAACCACACCGTGATTGGCCATCAGAATCGCGTCGAAATTGGGCACCAGCGGCTCGAGCGCGTCGGTGAGTTCCGGCGTGCCTGGCGTACCGTATTTCGCCACGGGAATGCAGCCGAGCGAGAGCACCACTTCGCTGACCAGCGCTTTGTTGAGCGCGATGCCGGCGGCGGCGTAGCCGGTGGCCGTCGGCGGGTGCGCGTGGCAGACGGCTTTGATGTCCGGGCGGCGCTTGTAGATGAGCAGA